>JAEYYE010000049.1 GCA_023430945.1 Bacteroidota bacterium | reverse complement strand
TCACCACCTGCGTACAACATGCTGTCATGCACATGCAGCGTATTGATCAACGGGAATTTCCCATCGAAGATCGTATGGAAGCTCCATTGCGATCCATCCCAATGAGCAAGATCATGGTTACCGCTCAAGCTCGATCCGCCGAGGTAGATATCGCCGTTGAATTCCACTGCGGAATTGATGTCTCCGGCAACACCCGATCCGAGCGGTGAATACGTTGCACCATCCCAGATCGCCACGTTGTTCATCGCATTGCCGCCCGCCGTGCTGAAATTGCCCGCGACGAGCAGACTTCCGTTCTGCAGTGGAAGAAGAACTTTCACCGGTCCATCGGTTCCTTCGCCGAGCGGCATCCACGGATGCGTGGGCGGATAACCAGGCTGGATCCAGGCGAGTTCATCGGCGGTGAACCCATGGGTGGAAGCCCATTCCGAAACCTCCGGCCGGAATTGCGGATCGGCGATGATGTCGGACAGGTACGCGGTATTGATGCGATCGCTGATGCTCTCCGCGAGATCCCGGTGGCCGCTCTCGATGATCAACTGGCCAACGGCACAAGCGGTACCGTACGGATCGATGAACACCGGGTTGCGGTACGGGAGTACATGGTTGATCGGGAAGATGCCGCGATCGGCATATTCATCCAGGCGCTGGAGCAATTCCGATCGATGGCGGGCCTGGTCGGCGGAGAGGCCTTCCGCCGTACTGGCGGAAAGGATCCCGTGCACGAAATGCAGGTGCGTGGCGATGCGATCGGCCTCACTATGGAAGGCCACCATTTCAGAGGCACCGGCCGGGATGCGGTCCTGGAGTTCCCATTGCGCGTTCACCTCGCGCATGTGTTCGTGCAGGCTCGCAGGCCTGCCGTGATGGAGCTGGGCCTGGAGTTGACCGGCCATTACGATGGTTGAGCAGAGTAAGAGTTTCAAGTTCATGGTCCTTCTACTTTTTCAGACATAAGACCGCAGTGCGTTGCATGATGCTGCCTGTGTGGGACGAAAAGTTAATGTGATGTCGCAGCGGGAGCGATCTATTTTCGGTGCCATTCCATGTTGAAGATCGCGATCGTAGGGCCGGAAAGCAGCGGCAAGACCACCTTGTGCGAAGCACTTGCCGTGCATTACGATGTTCCCTGGGTGGAGGAATATGCGCGCGCATACCTCACCGTGCGGGGTGGGCGGTATGAAGAGAAGGACCTGCCTGCGATCGCCCAGGGGCAATATGATGGTGCGGTGCGGATCGAACTGGAGAGCCCCGGATCGCCGTTGATCCTGCACGATACGGAAATGCTCACGATGATGATCTGGAGCGAAGAGAAATTCAGTCGTGTGGATCGTCGGATCGAAGAACTGTTCGCCCGGCAGCACTTCGATCACTGGCTGCTTTGCAGACCGGATATTCCGTGGGAGGCCGATCCGTTGCGCGAGAACCCGAACGATCGGTTTCGGCTCTTTGCGATATACGAAGCGAAGCTCCGATCGATGCGAAAGCCGTACACGATCATTGAAGGAGATCATGGAACGAGAATGCGGAAGGCGATCGCGGTGATCGATGGGATGCCCGGTGACGGGATGTTGCGTGACGGATAGGAGCGGTTACCCCGCAGCGACGAAGGAGCGAGGAGTATGAGCGGATAGCCGGACCCCGCCTACGCCAAGGCTTCGGCGGGCGCAGCCCAGATCCAACACGGCGGGGGCACGCCCTTCAGATCCAGGTGAGATCCAGTTGTGAATTGAGGCTGTTTTTCAAAGACGTGGACGATCCAACTTCCTCAACACCTCGACCACCTCAACCTTCGATCTTTCCCTCACCGAACCTGCCGTACATCTCCACGAGTTTGCGCCAGGTGCGCGCTTCGTTCAGATCGAACTGGCCGGGTTTGAGGCGCCATTCCCAATTGCCCGTGCCGGTGCTCGGCTTGTTCATGATCGCTTCACGGCCCAGGCCGAGCACATCCTGCATGGGCAGCACGGCCAGTTGTGCCACGCTCTGCAACGCGAGGCGGATGAGCACTTCGTGGATGTTGCGCGCCGTGACGATATCGTTGGTGTAACGGCTTATCTGCTCCTTCTCTTTCTTGGTGGCATGCTCGTACCATGCGCGAACGGGTTCATTGTCGTGCGTGCCGGTGTACACGATGCAATTGCGGATGTGGTTGTGCGGCAGGAACGAGCTTTCGAACGCGATGTCGTCGATGAACGCGAAGATGAGCAGGCGCATGCCCGGCAGATCGAATTCGCGCATGAGTTCGCGTACCGGTTCATCGATCTCGCCAAGGTCCTCGGCCACGATCGGCATTGGATCGTACTTCGCCTTCACGCGTTGCAGGATCGCGCTGCCCGGGCTTTTCACCCATTTGCCGTTCTTCGCCGTGCGATCGCCCGCAGGGATCTCCCAATACGCGCTCATCGCGCGGAAATGATCGAGGCGTAACAATGCGAATTGCCGCAGGTTGTGATCGATGCGGCGCAGCCACCAATCGTAACCCGTTCTTTCCAACTCCTCCCAATTGAACACCGGCGTTCCCCAGAGCTGGCCTGTTTCGCTGAAGAAATCGGGCGGTACGCCGGAAACAGCGGTCGGATGTCCGTTGCCATCGAGCTTGAAGAATTGCGGAGCGCTCCACACGTCGGCACTGTCATGGCTCACATAGAACGGCATGTCGCCGAAGAAGTAAAGATCCTTTCGATCGCAGTATTTGCGCAGCGCCGCCCACTGGCGGTAAAAGAGGAATTGCAGGAAGGCCTCGTAAAGGATGCGATCGGCGTAGCGTGTGGCCAGTTCATCGATCGCGGCTGGATCACGTTGCTTGACCGGCCTGTCCCATTCCACCCAGCTGCGGTCGTTGAAGTGTTCCTTGAAAACGGCGAAACGGCAATAATCGGTGAGCCACGCGGCATGTTCCTTCTGGAACGCTACGAAGTCAGGTCTCAGGTGATCGGCCTTTCCGTTGATGAAGTTCTCGAACGCCGCGCCCCAGATCGCCTTCTTGAAGTCCGCGACCTTTTCGAAATCGACCCGATCCTCTTTTACCTTGGGAAGCCCCTGAAGGTCCTTTTTTGTGAGAAGGCCATCATCGAGAAGCAGATCGGGGCTGATCAGGAGCGGATTCCCCGCAAAGGCCGACCGGCTGCTGTACGGCGAATTACCCATGCCGATCTCCGTGGGATTGAGCGGCAGGATCTGCCAGTAACGCTGGCCTGCCTCGTGCATCAGATCGGCCATGCGGTAGGCTTCGGGCCCGAGATCGCCGATGCCGTATGGCGATGGGAGGGAAGTGATGTGCAGCAGGATCCCGCTGCTTCGTCGATCCATGATCATCTACTGGTGCGATGTGAGAAGTGCGACTGGAAAGGAGTTGAGTACCGAACCGATAGGAAGCTGGCCTCCGGGACGCAGATCCAGATCCGTTCCTGTGAAGATGTCGGTCCATGTGCCGGGCGATCCGGGTTGGAGCTGGAGCATGGTGTCGCCCCAGATCTCATCACCGAGCGGAAGTTCGTGCGGAGCGATCACCTGGGTGAGCAGGCGCGGTACGATCACCATGCACCAGCGATCGCCGTGCCTTCGCGTGAAACCGATCAGGTTGTCGTTGAACCTTCCATTGAAATACAACGGAGTGTAGTCGCCGTGATCGAAAAGGGATCTTAGGGGCCTTCGTTCGTTCAATACTTTCTGGATCAGGTAAAGCTTCACTTTTCCGTCCTCCGGGCTTGAGAGCAGTTCACGATGCAACTTCGCCACGTCGTGTCGTTGCCGATCCTGGAGTTGGTGCAACAACTTTTCGCGAAGATCATAATCCACCGGCCGCCGGTTATCGGGATCGACGAGGCTCAGGTCCCATAGCTCGCAGCCCTGGTAGATATCCGGCACACCGGGGCAGGTGAGCTTCAACATGGTCTGGCACAGCGAATACAGCCATCCGTAGTGTGCCAGCTTGCGCTGGAACGGAAGGAACGCCTCGACGAATTCGTTGCCTGGCCGCAGCAATTCCTGCGTGAGGTCCTTCACAACGGATTCATAATCCTCGTCCGGCCGGCTCCAGTTCGTGTTCTCCTTCGCTTCACGAAAGGCCTTGATCAGGTATTCCTGCACACGTTCCACGAGCGATCCATCGATGGTGCCGTCTATCGGGACCACACCGATCAATGTCTGCAGCATGAAGTACAGATCGTTCGCGGTGGGCTTGCCGGCAGGCGTGCGTTTGCGGATGATGCCTGTCCACCGGTGCACCTGATCGGCCCATTCCTCGGGCATTTCGCTCAGCACCTGCAGGCGCATGCGCATGCCTTCACCGCGTTTGGTATCGTGCGTGGCCGTCGCATTGATCGAATGCGGATAGGTCTTCAGCTTGTGCTGCATCAGCTCATGGAAATGCGGCCGGCGCAGATGGAAGACCTCGGGATTGTTGCCCACCTCGTTCAATGCGAGCAACCGGTTGTAATTGTAGAACGCGGTATCCTCCACGCCTTTCGCAGCCAGCGGACCGGTGAACTGCTGGCTTCTCATGACGAAATACAGCTTGTTGTTCTCCACTTCATCGCTTCCGTCGCCCGTGCTCTGGAAGATCGATCGCAGGTGATCGAACTGTTCGTTGAGATGCGGTGTTCGTTGCATCGCGCGATCGAACGCTTCGGAGACGATCCGATCCGCAGGCTCGTTCAATGGTAACTGTCGCACATAGATCCGGTACACCGGGAATGAAGCGAGCAGAATGGCAAGTGGTTCGCGGTATCTATCGCGTGCGGATCCAGGTGGAAGAAGATCCCGATCCTCGAGAACGCGAAGAAGGTTCTCGAGTTCCCCGGCCATCTGGTCCTGCAGGATGAACATCTTCTTCTCGAACACGAGTTTCTCGTAATCGATCGGTGCCTGCGGAACCAGCTTCTCGTAAAGCCGGGTAAGTTGCAGCTCACCTTCCCGATCGGTGTAGAGGTTGCCGATCCACGCGAGGAAATCGTATCCGCTGTTGCCCTGTGCCGGCCAGTCATCGGGCAGGGCCTCATGCCCTTCGAGGATCTTCTCCACCACCACGTAGGCGTCAGGTCCTGCCAACGCACGGAGCCTTTCCAGATAGGTATTGGGATCGTAAAGGCCATCGATGTGGTCCACGCGCAGACCCTGCACCATGTGTTGTTCGCAGAGCACTTTTATGAAGCGGTGGTATCGATCGAACACGCGCTCCGATCGCATGTTGAGACAGATCAATTCATTGATCGTGAAGAAGCGCCGGTAGTTGATCCGCTTTTCGGTCTCCTTCCAATGACAGAGTACGTAATGCTGAAGGCCGAGGATCTCCTGCAATGCATGGCGATCGTTGTTGATCCGATCCAGTTCCCTCTTGAATATCTGCTCCAGAGCGGCGGTCTGCTTCACCGCGCGATAGAGCTCCGATCGGGCCCTTTCCCAACGATCCTCATCGATCACCGGATCGGAAGCGGCCTCTTCAAGAACCCCTGCGCGGATGTTCAATTCATCCTGCATCGGCCCGTTCCCGATCGAAGCGGCGACCTGTTGAAGGATCTTTTGGTACACCGGAACACTCGCCGGATAATGGCTGTCGAAATAGTCTAATTGAAGGCCATGCTCGTTGAATGCGATCCCGATCTGATGCTTCTTCAGGACCTCGTCGAGCGGGTCACCGAGGAAAGGGACCATCAATTTTCCAGGGATCTCCGGATGCTTCCAGTCGATGTCGAACAATTCCGCATACTCCGATCGCTGGCCTTTCTCCAGAACATCCATCAGCCAGATATTCTCGGGATGGAAGACCATGTGGTTGGGCACGATATCCTGCAGCCAGCCCATGCCGAGTTCGCGCAACTGCTGCGTGATCGCATCGAATTCCTCCAATGTGCCAAGGTCCGGACCGATCCTGTGCGCCTCTGCCACATCGTAGCGATGCTGGCTCCCGGTCCGGGCCTTGAAGAACGGTGCGGCATAGATCGTATCGATGCCCAACGCATGCAGATACGGGATCCTCTCCTTCAGGTCCTTCAGCGTGAACTCCGGGGTGAGCTGGATCCTATAGGTGGCTGACGGGATGTAGGGCATGGGAACTGGCATTGATGTTCAGGCGGTCGTACAATTTCCCGAGCCTGCGCTGCCAATCCGGGTCGCCACCTTCAGCCATATGATCCTTATAAATGGTATTCTTCAGCCGGTACGCGATGTTCTGCGCCTGCCAATAATCGGGTTGCAGCGGTGAGCCGTTCAGCACACGCAGTAGTTTCAGCGGCCTTACGATCCTGTTGGGATCATCCGGGTCGTTCGCCAGTTCCTCGAGCAACCGCGCCACGCGTTGGGCCGCCTCGTATTCCAGTTCCTCATGGCGCAACTGTACGTTCAACCGCTGGGCCTCATCGAGCAGGTTCTTGATCGTGCGCGGTTTCGGTCTTGGTGAAGTGAACTGCTTCTCGAGCTTCGTGTTTATGATGTGCTCGATCGTGATGCGCAGCGCAGCGGGAAGGCCCACATGCAGTTCGTTCATCGCGGTGATCAGCGTGTAATGGCTGTCGAACTCACGCTCCAGGCGGTTCTCGATGTTCGCGATCGTATCCTGCAACACGATGTTGAGGATCTTGCGCTGATCGTCCTTGAAGAGGTGCCAGAACGAGTAGCTGTTATCGTCGAAATGCTTGTCCAGGTTCATCAGCACGCGGCTCACGTTGCCCTTGCGGAAAGCTTCGGAAAGGTCGCGCTGCATGGTGTTGAAGGCCTCGTCATTGATGAATTGGCGAACGCCGGCGTACAACTGGTGATCGCCCATGTGCAGCACGGCGAAGGTGATGGTCTGCTCGTTCCAGGTGATCCTCGATCTGATCTTCACTTTTCCGATCGCAAGTTTCTGGTGGCCGGCCTCGAGCAATTCATAATTCTCGGATGCAGCTTGATAACTGTACAGTTCCAGGTTCTCCGGATCGTCGGCGAAAAGCGAGGCTACCGCATAATGCGCGCCAACCCTGATCGGATCGAGCACACCGGGTTTGACGAAAGCGCGATAGGCGTTCGCAGCATTGCCATATTCCTTGATATTGCTGGGCGCCTTTTCGAGAAGCTCAATGAAATGCGTTTCGTAGTCACGGCCATCGATACTGTGCGCGATCTGGATCGATCGGGCCGCGTAGAAGATGTCCTGCACCGTTTCGATCCCCGTAACCTCATCGAAGAACCAGCCACAACTGGTGTACATCAGCATCGCATGGTATTGCATCTCCAGCAGGCGGAGGAAGGTGGTCTGCTCCGCCGATCCCAGATCGCGACCTGTATGCTCCTTCATGAAACGCTTCACGTTCCGTTCGGATCGGTCCATGATCACCTCGATGTAGGCATTGCGCGCTTTCCATGGATCGGCACCAAGTCTCTGCATCTGCTCAACGTACAGCGGTTCGATCGCATCGCGCAGCCAGTCGAAGGCATTTCGCAACGGCGCCCGCCATTCCTGGTGCCAGCTGTTGCCACCGGTGTTGCAGCCGCAATTGCTCCGCCAGCGCTCCACGCCGTGATAGCAGCTCCACGAAGTATTCTCGATGATCTCCGCTTCATGCTGGGGCGGAAAACGTTCCAGGAACTCGCCGTAGATCGTGAGCTTCGCCAGTTCCTCCTTCTGCATGTGGTGCAGCGCGTACGAGAGCGCCATTTCACCATAGCGATGGTGATGGCCGTAGGTCTCACCATCCGTCGCGATGTGCATCAATTGCGGTTCGCGATCGCCGTGATCGAACGTGCTCGTGAGCCGCCCTGCGAACTTCTCGCCGCTGGTGAG
>JAEYYE010000030.1 GCA_023430945.1 Bacteroidota bacterium | reverse complement strand
ACACCACCTTCATCGGCTTCGCGCGCAAATTCGGCGGCAGGGTGGATGTGGATCGGCGCTGGAAGGAATTCCTTGCTTTCGAAGCGGATCTGATCCAGCGGTACGGGAAAAGCGCCACGATCCACGGTTGATCTGATCTTCGCGCCATGGCCCGTGAAGTCACCGCAGAGATCATTTCGATCGGAGATGAATTGTTGATCGGACAAACGATCAATACCAATGCGGGCTGGATCGGCCGCGAGCTCGCATTGAACGGGATCCGCTGTACGCGGGTGCGCACCATCGGCGACGACAAGGCGGAGATCCTTGATTCACTCGCTTCAACCAGAAGTGATGTGATCCTTATCACCGGTGGATTGGGACCGACGAAGGATGACATCACGAAACACACCCTCTGCGAATTCTTCGGTACACGGCTCGTTCGTAACAGCGAAGTGGAGGAGCGCATCGCAGAGATGTTCACCAGCATGGGCCGCGAACCGCTGGAAGAGAACCTTTCGCAGGCCGATCTGCCGGAGAAATGCACCGTGATCCCCAACCTGCGTGGGACGGCCAGCGGAATGTGGTTCGATCTGGGCACCGATCGGGTGACCGTAAGCATGCCTGGCGTTCCTTACGAAATGCAGGCGATGATGCGGAATATGATCCTGCCCATGCTTTTGGATCGGTTCCATCCGCCCACGATCATCCACCGCACCATACTTACCACCGGCCTCGGTGAAAGCCAGTTGGCAAAACGGATCGCGGATTGGGAGGATGGGCTGGAAGCCGATCGGATCAAACTTGCCTACCTGCCAAGTCCGGGGTTGGTGAAGCTGCGCCTGAGCAAATACGCGAATGAGGATGCCGCAGCGGCAGCGGAAAGCGTGGATCGGAAAGTGAACGAACTGCGATCGTTGATCCCTTCGTTGATCTTCGGTGAAGGTGAGGATCGGCTGGAAAAAGTGGTGGGAAGGGCGCTGAAGGAAAGAGGACACACGCTTTCCCTCGCCGAAAGCTGCACCGGCGGAAGGATCAGCAGCCTGATCACAAGCGTGCCGGGCTCATCGGCCTATTATACCGGCGGCGTGGTGAGCTACGCTAACGCGGTGAAGATGGAAGAGCTCGGCATCCCTGCGGACATGCTGCGGCTTGAAGGCGCGGTGAGCAAGGCGGTGGTGGAGAAGATGGCGATCGGGGTGCGCAGCGCGCTCCGCACCGATTGGAGCATAGCCACCAGCGGCATCGCAGGTCCCGATGGCGGAACTGCCGATCGACCGGTGGGCACTGTTTGGATGGCTGTAGCAGGTCCACAAGGAGTGATCTCGGTGGTAGGCCATTTCTCCGGAACCCGCGACCTGGTGATCGAACGAAGCTCGCTGGCAGCGCTGAACATGCTGCGAAAAGCACTTCTCGATGTGCAGATCCGCAAACCGATGGTGGATGAGAATCTGTGATGCGATCGAAGCATCACAGGAATTTGTTACATTTGCAGCCCCGTAACAAGGAACGCCATGTCAAAGGTCTGTCAGATCACAGGAAAGCAGGTGATCTCCGGTAACAAGGTCTCCCATTCCAATGTGAAGACCCGCCGCACGTTCGCGCCGAACCTCCAGGATCGGAAATTCTTCATTCCGGAGGAGAACAAATGGGTGAGCCTACGCGTGAGCGCAGCAGGCATGCGTACGATCAACAAGATCGGCATCTCCACGGCGATCAAGCGTGCGAAGGAAAAAGGCTGGTTCAACGCCTGATCGGATCGAATTTGGCGGGTACGGGCGGATCGCGTAAATTCGCGGCCCTGTTCCTGGAACACAGGTAAACAAGCGAAAAGATGGCCAGTGCAAAGAAAGGTAACCGCGTTCAAGTGATCTTGGAATGCACCGAGCATAAGAGCTCCGGGCAGCCTGGCACTTCGCGCTACATCACCACCAAGAACCGGAAGAACACCACCGAGCGCATGGAGTTGAAGAAATACAACCCCATCCTGCGCAAGATGACCGTTCATAAAGAGATCAAGTAAGCTGCGCCTTCGCGCTTCCTAACTCAAAAATCAGCGCTACGGCGCATGGAACATGGCAAAGAAGACCGTTGCAAGCCTCAAGAAAGCCGATGCGAAGACCTTCACCAAGGTGATCCGTATGGTGAAGAAGGAAAAGACCGGCGCTTATCAGTTCGTGGAGCAGGTGCTCCCCACCGATGAGGCCGATAAACTCCTCTCCGGCAAATAAGCCGATCTGAACGTCGAATTGAAAAGGCCGCTGCCGCAGGGTGGAGGCCTTTTTTCACTTAAAGGCATTTCATGGCATTGTTCGGATTATTCGGGAAGACCAAGAAGGCACCTGAAGTTCAGGAGGCCGAGGCAAAAGAACAGAAGGAGGAGCTCGATAAGGGTCTGGAAAGATCACGATCGGGTTTCTTCAGCAAGCTCAGCCGCGCGGTAGCCGGAAAAAGTGAAGTAGATGAAGAGGTTCTCGATCAGCTGGAGGAAGTCCTTGTATCCAGCGATGTGGGCGTGGAGACAACGCTGAAGATCATAGAGCGGATACAGGCGCGGGTGAAGCGTGACAAATACGTAGGTACCGGTGAATTGAATTCGATGCTCCGGGCCGAGATCGCCGATCTGATGAAGGATCCGCAGCCGATCAGCAATGCCGTGAAACCTTATGTGATCATGGTGGTGGGTGTCAACGGCGTGGGGAAGACGACTACGATCGGAAAGCTGGCGCACGCATTCAAGAAGGAAGGGAAGAGCGTGATGCTCGGCGCCGCCGATACATTCCGCGCCGCGGCGGTGGATCAACTCAGGATCTGGAGCGAGCGCGTTGGCGTATCGCTCGTGCAACAGGGCATGAACGCCGATCCGGCCGCTATAGCTTATGATACGGTGGAAAGCGCAAAGGCGAAAGGCGCGGATATCGTGATCATCGATACCGCCGGCCGCCTGCACAACAAGGTGGGGTTGATGAACGAACTGACCAAAGTGCGCAACGTGATGCGCAAAGTGATCCCCGAAGCGCCGCACGAAGTGCTGCTCGTGCTGGATGCGAGCACCGGACAGAACGCGATCGAACAGGCGAAACAGTTCACGCTCGCGACCGATGTCACTGCCCTGGCGCTCACCAAGATCGATGGGACGGCAAAGGGCGGGGTGGCGATCGGCATCAGCGACCAGTTCAAGATCCCGATCAAATACCTGGGCATCGGTGAAGGGATCGATCACCTTCAGTTCTTCGACAAGCACGCCTTCGTGGAGGCGCTCTTCAAGCAGTAAAGGCTTTAGTGCTGGCGGCAACCCTCACAGGCGATCACGATGAATTCCGTGCGCCTGTTGCGGTGATGTTCCTCTTCTGTGCATTCCACACCATCCTTGCACCGGTTGAGCAGATGGCGTTCACCAAGACCTTTGGCCACCAACCTTTCCGGCTGGATGCCACGAGCGACCAAGTGTTCGCGCGTCACCTCCGATCGGCGCTGGCTCAGCGCATCGTTGAAAGTGGTGCTGGCCCGGCTGTCCGTATGTGAGCGTATCTCGATCTTCAGCGACGGGTCCTGCTTCAATTCACGCACTACGAGCTCGAGCTCTTTTGCAGCGAGCTCATCGATCTCATCGCCTCCGCGTTGGAAGAAGATGGGCCGCAGGCCGATCGCATCGCCGATATCGGCTCCCAACCTCATCGGGGTGAGCATGCTTTCTTCAGGCCCGGCCAGAACTTGTTCGAGGAACATGAGTACGCGAATATCCACACGCACGGTCCTGGCGAAGTAACCGGCCTTGTTGAAAGTGACATCCAGGGCAAGATCATCGCCGAACTGGCGATCGGGGATCTGGCCCTGCGCTATTCCATTGTCATCGGTAACACCATGGTACAGCACGGTGCCATCCCTGGAATCCTCCACGGTGACCGTAACTCCTTCGACCGGTGCATCGGTGATCGCATCGCGAATGATCGCGTTCACCGGCAGGTCCATCACGCTGTTGAGGTACACGTCCGGCAATTCGGTGTTACCATGTTTGGAGACGGCGATCTCCTCCAACGGAACTTCCATATGCGCTCCGCCGGGAATGGTGGTGCTCACGAACGCCGGCATGCCCGGATCCTTGAATTCGTAGATGCCGTTCTGGTCGGTCACCGCACGATCGATCTCGCGGCGGTCCTCGTCGATCAGCTGCATGGTGAGGTGCGGCACGGGGCGCGCTGTGCGTTCATCCAACACACGTCCCATCCATACGCGTTCCTCTTCCGGTAGGCTGTGCGTGCGGAACATGAAGATGTCCTCACCACCGATCGACCCTTCGCGATCGGAAACGAAGAAACCCATGTCACCCGTGCTGTCGAAGCAGATCCCGAAATCATCCCGCGGTCCGTTGATCGGCATTCCGAGGTTCTCCAATTGCGCACTTTCACCGCGCATGCGCATCCGGAAAATATCCAGGCCGCCAAGGCCGAGATGCCCGTCCGATGCGAGATAGAGGAAATTGCCGTGCACGTAAGGGAACATCTCATCGCCTTCGGTATTGATGGAAGGTCCCGCGTTCACCGGTGTTCTCCATTCACCACCTTTCTCGCGATCGCAGTACCAGATGTCCTTTCCACCGAAGCCACCAGGCCGATCGCTGGTGAAATACAAACGCAGGCCATCCCGCGTGATCGCCGGGTGGCCATACGAATGGTCGGGATCATTATGGATGAACGGTGTTTCTTTGGACCAACCCCGATCGGTGGTCTTCCGCTCGTATAGCTGCATTTCGGTCACATCGTCCGAAGGGCTTTTGCTCCGGCCGTTCCGGTTGAAGAAGAATTCGGATCCATCCGCGGAGATGATTGCGTTGCTCTCGTGATGATCGGTGTTCACACC
>JAEYYE010000006.1 GCA_023430945.1 Bacteroidota bacterium | reverse complement strand
CTCCTTCGGCGCATTGCTCGGTGGCGTTTGCACGCTCATCGGTACCAGCACCAACATCCTTGTGAGCGGCATCATCGAAAAGGAAGGTTACGAGCCGCTCGGCATGTTCGAGTTCGGCCCCGCTGCGATCTGGATCACCATTGCCGGTTTCGCCTACATGATCACCGTGGGCTTTCTCCTGCTGCCCGATCGGGGTAAGGGCGTGGCCACCACCACGGGCACCACTTTGTTCGTTGCCAAGATCAGGCTTGAAAAGGGATCGAAGGATATCGGACGAACCATTGGCACATCACTGCTCCTGAAGGACCATGAAGCACAGATCCTTCGCCTCAGGCCAAGGTTCGGTCTGGCAGACAAGGAATTCGATCAGGATACCGTCTTGAACGAAGGCGATGAGCTGAAGATCGAGATCGGCCGCGATCGGTTGCGCGAATTACGCCGCACCAACGGTATAAGGATACTTACCGAACGCGAGGAACCCGGCGATCCGCAGAACACGCGGTTCTTCGAAGCCGTGATACCGTTGGGATCGAAACTGGTGGGCATGAGCCCGGGCTCGCGCGCATTCCTGCTCGAGCTGGAACATGGCGTGGTGGGCGTGCGCCGCACCGATCGCATGATCGCAGGAGATCCGGAGCACACGCCGCTGGTTGAAGGTGACATCCTGTTGCTCACCACGAACACCGGCAACATGTACCGCCTCAGTGGCCATGATGATCTAACGGTGATCAACGAATTCGAGATCGAAGCGCTCGATCTGCGCAAAGCCATCACTGCACTGGCGATCCTGATCGGTGTCATTACCGTGCCTGCGCTGGATATCGCACCGATCGTGATGAGCGCGATGGTGGGCGTGCTCGCTCTCATCCTTGGCCGGGTGATCGATCCGGAGGAAGCCTACCGCGCGATCGAGTGGAAGGTGATCTTTCTCCTGGCTGGCGTACTCTCCATGGGCGCGGCCCTCCAGAAGACCGGCGGCGACCAGATCATCGCCAACGGTCTTTCAACCTTTCTTGTGGACAGTCCGCCCATCGTTGCGCTGGCCGTGGTCTTCGGCATCACGTTCATATCCACCAATTTCATGAGCAACAATGCCACTGCGGCGTTAATGACACCGATCGTACTGCAGCTCGCGCCGACCTTGAACGTGAGCGAGCGCCCGTTCGTGATCGCGGTGATGTTCGCAGCTTCGTTCGCGTTCATGACGCCCATGGGCTACCAGACCAACAGCATGATCTACGTGCCGGGCAAATACCGCTTCAACGATTACCTGCGCGTTGGCACACCGCTCACACTGATCATCTGGATCGTATCGATGATCGTGATCCCGATGTATTTTCCCTTCTGATCTATTTGGGCGTGCCCCCGCCTCTTCTGTTTCGGGCTTCGCCCCGCCAAAGCCTCAGCGAAGGCGGGGTCGCGCTATTCGCTATAGTCCTCGCTTCGCTGCGGGCTGCCGCTTCTATCGCTCACGCAACATCTGTTCACACCACCAGTTCCTTGTTCCGGTTCGGTATATCCGCTTTGTCGAACTTGATCTGCTCATCCTGTTCCTTCAGCCTCATCACAAGTTCGAGCGCGTCGGGCACCACATCGCTGCACAGCACCACGAAAGATCCCTTTGGCGCCGTACCGATCGCGTAGCGGATCGCCTCCTCTTCCTTCTTGATCACGGTGATCTCCTTGTTCGGGTCGATCTGCGCGATGCCTTTCACCAGCAACTCGATGATCTCGTCGGCGCTCTTTCCGCGCAGGTTCCGATCCTGGCGTATGATGATCCGATCGAACATCTGCGCGCTCAATCGGCCCAGGTTGATCGTATCCTCATCCCGCCGATCGCCCACCCCGGCGATCACACCGATCTTCGGCGAATCCGGTATGCGCGAAATGAACTTTCCGAGCGCTTCGAAGCCGTGCGGATTGTGCGCATAGTCCACCACCACCTGGAAATTGCGGAATTGGAACATGTTCAACCTGCCCGGTGTCTGTGCCGGTGAAGGCACGAACGTGTTCAAGGCCTGGCGGATCTCCTCCACCTTCACTCCTTTTATATATGCGGCAAGTACCGCAGGCAACGTGTTCTGGATATTGAAGACTGCGCGCGCGCCATACGTGAGCGGAACGTTCACCGCTTTTTCGATCCGCAGTTTCCATTCGCCTTTGCTGATCGTGATGAAACCGTTCTCGTACACCGCCGCGATCCCGCCCAATTTGCAATGCTGGCGCAGCAACCGGTTGTTCTCGTCCAGGCTGAAGAGCGCGATCTTGCAATCGCATTGTTTGCGCATCGCCATCACCAGGTCATCATCGGCGTTCAGGATCGCGTAGCCATCACGGCGCACACTGCGCGGCACGGTGCTCTTCACATGGGCGAGATCCTCCAATGTGTTCACGTCCTTCAAGCCGAGATGATCGGCGGCCACGTTGGTAACGATCCCGATGTCGCAATGCTCGAATCCAAGTCCGCTGCGTAGCATTCCACCGCGTGCTGTCTCAAGTACCGCCATATCCACCAGCGGATCCTTCAATACGAACTGCGCGCTGGCCGGACCGGTGCAATCGCCTTTCATCAGCATTCGGTTCATGATGTACACACCGTCGCTGCACGTCATTCCCACTTTGTGGCCAACACTGCGCATGATGTGCGCGGTCAGGCGGGTCGTGGTCGTCTTACCGTTCGTGCCGGTGATCGCTATGATCGGGATGCGGCTCGGAGCTCCCGGCGGGAACAGCATGTCCACCACAGGCTCAGCAACGTTCCGGCCAAGGCCATTGGTGGGATCGAGATGCATTCTGAAACCGGGTGCTGCATTCACTTCCAGCACGGCGCCGCCGGTGTCGGTGAGCGGTTGTGTGATGTCGTCGGTCATGATATCGATCCCGCAGATGTCCAGATCGATGATGCGGCTGATCCGCTCCGCCATGAACACATTGTAAGAATGCACGATCTCGGTGACATCTTCCGCAGTGCCGCCGGTGCTGAGGTTCGCGGTCGCCTTCAAGTAGATCACTTCATCCTTCGGTGGAACGCTTTCCGCCGTAAGGCCCGATCGGGCAAGGAGCTTTTCGGTGTGATCATCGATCTCGATCTGCGTGAGCATCTTCTCATGCCCATAGCCGCGCCGCGGATCCTTATTCACTTCCTCCACCAACTGCTTGATCGTGCTCTTTCCATCGCCAATCACACAAGCGGGTGTCCGCTTCGCAGCTGCAACGAACTGATGATCGATCACGAGGAGGCGGTGATCGAGACCACTGATATAACGTTCCACGATAACGCTACGACTGATCTCTTTCGCTTTTGCAAGCGCGATCTTCGCTTCTTCCATGGTCTTGATACCGATCGTTGCGCCACGGCCGTGATTCCCGCCGATCGGTTTTATCACGCAGGGGAACCGAACCACGGAAAGTGCTTCCTCCAATCCTTCTTCCGTTCGCACCACGCGCCCGCGCGGCACGGGGATCTCGTAACTCTCCAGCAATTGTTTGGTTTCTTCCTTGTCGCAGGCGATCTCCACCCCGATGTTGCTGGTGCGGCTTGTGATCGTTGCACGTATCCGTTTCTGGTGCACACCATGGCCGAGTTGCACCAAGCTTTGGCCGTTGAGCCGCAGATAGGGGATCCCGCGCGCGACCGCTTCGTTCACGATGCTTGCGGTGCTCGGGCCGAGCCGCGAATTCTCACGGAGTTCACGCATCTTCTGAATGTCCGAATCCAGATCGTACTCCTTTCCTTCGATCAGCGCTTCCGCGATGCGCACCGATGCTTCGGCTGCAAAAAGGCCCACGGGTTCTTCAATGTAGCTGAACACTACATTGTAAACGCCGGTTTCAGAAGTGCTGCGCGTGCGACCGAATCCGGTATCCATCCCAGCAAGCGTTTGGATCTCCAGCGCGATGTGTTCGATCACATGGCCCATCCACGTTCCGCGCTTCACCCGTTCGAAGAAACCGCCAGGCTTTTCTTCACTGCAACGGTGTTCATATAACGATGGTAGCAAAGCGACCATCCGATCGTAGAAACCTGGGATCTTGTGTGTTGGCTTCTGCTCCAGATCCTCGATATCAAGACGCATTATGATCAGCTGGTGCCGTTTCACAGACCAGTGGTTGGGGCCGCGCATGGCCTTCAATTCGAGGATCCGCATATAAATGGGGGAATTATTACCGGTGGAAGATATGGAGCCGCAACCGATCCATCAAAACGGCGTTGTTGATGATCGGGGTGGAGCATGAGGGCCTGCCACAAGTGCGGCTCTAGCTTTGCATCGATGGTGCGGCAACATACCGGCCAGCGGGGGGAAACAAACCTGAAATGGAACCAAAAGGAAAGCTGATCGCCATCGGCGGAAATGAGGATAAGGGATTACAGTCCGAAGCAGGGCACCGCGACAAAGTGTTCCGTAATGACTTCATCGAAGCAGGCATTCTTCGCCGGGTAGTGAACGAGATCGGTGGAAAGGACAAGAAGCTCGCGGTGATCACCAGTGCGAGCAGTATTCCTGCGGAAGTCGGCCGTAATTACGTGGAAGCTTTCGGCAAGCTCGGGCTCACCGATGTGGACATTCTCGAGATCCGTGACAGGAAGGATGTGACCCCGGAGATGACCGAACGGTTGCGCCTGGCCGATGGCGTGATGATCAGCGGTGGCAACCAGTTGCGCCTCACGAGCATTTTCGGAGGTACTGTTTTCCTGGAACTATTGAAGGACCGCTATTACAACGAGGAAGGTTTCGTGATCGCGGGTACCAGCGCCGGAGCCATGTGCATGAGCAACACCATGATCTACCAGGGCCACAGCAGCACCGGGCTTTTCAAGGGTGAAGTGAAAATGACCACCGGGCTTGCACTGGTGAGCGACGTGATCATCGATTCGCATTTCGTTGCACGCGGACGTTTCAGCAGGCTTACCCAGGCCGTAGCGGCGAATCCCACGGCGATCGGAATCGGGCTTGGTGAGGATACCGGTGTGGTGATCACCAGGGGTGATCACCTGGAGATCATCGGTAGCGGCCAGGTGATCATCTTCGATGGCCATGAGATGAAGCACACCAACATCGCAGACATCGAGGAAGGCCGGCCGTTGAGCGTGGAGCACATGATCGTGCATATCATCAGCGAAGGGTACAATTACAATGTGAAGAAGCGGTCCTTCTCAGTGCCTGAAGCGATCGCGCGCTGAGCCGATCGGCCACTCTCGTGTGAAAGGTGGAACTTTGTGCCCGATGAACACGACTTCCAATGTGATCGGACGTTTCCGAATGGCGGCGCTTGCCGAAGGTGTAAGCTTCCTCGTGCTCTTGTTCCTGGCGATGCCGTTGAAGTATGCCTTGGATCTGCCAATGGCGGTCACCGTTATGGGCTGGCTCCATGGCGTTCTCTTCATCTGGTATTGGGTGGCCTCCCTCCCCTTGTTCACTGTGCTTCGCTGGCCCGTGGAACGCGTGATCGGTCTGGGGCTCGCCTCCGTTCTGCCTTTCGGTACGTTCGTGCTGGAGCGGGTCTGGCTCCGGCCATTGCTGCGAAGCGCCGGACAAGGTCCGGTCCGATCGTAGCTGATCTTCCCGCGGGTGTGGATTGGTCTTCCCAAGAATGCATCCATGGTAAAGATCCAAAGCTGTCCGAAAGCCTTGATCGGCTCAGGAATGACGCGGAAAGAATGGAAGCTTGCCGTTAGGCGGATCGGCGGCGGGTGAACACTTTTTCCGATCGGTGCATAGCTTGCAGTGTGGTGGACACTTCAGTTCACCTTATAAAACATCATTGCAACATGAGATACGGAGATCGATATGAGAACGAGTACGATACCGAGAGCACAGGTTCCAGCTTCGGCATCGCAGGGTTCATAGCAGGTATGGCGGCAGGTGCCGCCCTTGGGCTTCTCTTCGCGCCGAAATCCGGCCGTGAGACCCGCGAGGACATCGCCGAAGTGGGCCGTCAATCGAAGGAGAAGATGGATGAATGGATCGAGACCGGCCGGTCGGAATGGTCGCGTCTGAAAGGCAAGGCTTCGGACATGGCTACCATGACCCGTGATGAAGTGACCGATTTCGTGCATTACCTGATGAACGAAGGCCGTGATCTGCGTTCACGTGTTCGCAACGAGGCTCGTTCCACTGCCGATCGTGCTGGTGCGCGCACCTCGCAAATGGCCGATGATATGCGCCGCGGTGTCTAACCCTTGAAGCTAGCTCATGTCCACGAGTACGATCGATCACACCCGCTATTCCAGATACATACGCACCGATGAGGACCGCCCCGATCTGGGGCTCTTCGCGGAAGCGGTGAAGGATGATGCCATTGCTCTGGCCGAGGCCGAAAAGGACCTGGCGATCATAACCGCCAGCGAAAAAGTCGGCGAGATCGCCGGCAAGGTCGGCATCGGCGCGGTGAGCATCATACTCGGAATGATCGTGCTCATCCTGCTGAGCGTGGCTTTGGGGATCGCTTTCGGCAACTGGTTCAACGACATGGCCCTTGGCTTCGTGGCCGCTGCCGGTGTCTACATCATTCTCGGCGTCATCTTCATGATGGTCTGGAATTCCACGTTGAAGGACAAGCTTACTCTTTCCATCATCAACGCGATCCATGAAAAAGTCTGAACGATACAAGAGCATGGATGAAGTGCGCACCGAAAAGGCGCGCCTGCGTGCAGCCCGGGAAGGTTATCGCTACAACCTCCAGGAGCATTGGACGGTGATGGGTGAAAAGGAATTCCGGCGTGGGCTCGTGGGTGATGTGTTCGGTGAGCTGCTCGCAGCCTGGCGCCCCGCCAAGGCGGTGATGGCCTTCATCGATCACAAGCCACAGACCCTGGCGCATATCGCCGGACAGATGCTGGGGCACAAGAAGGAAACTCCCTGGGGCAAGGCGATCATGTGGGGACTTACAGCAGCCACGCCGTACCTCAGCGAAAAGATCGGTGGTAACAAGAACGGTGAGACCATTCTTTTCGAAGTGCGCCGATCATGGGATCGGATAAGGGATTATGTTCGCCAGCGCAGAAGCCGCCACAACGGGGTACACGATGGAGTGCATGTCCACTGACGGAACTGTACATCTCGAATGCTCCCAGCGGACGGCCTTCAGCGCTATGTGAACATCCTGCTCGCGGTCATCCTTACGGTGACCGCGCTCTATTTCGGGAAAGGTCTGTTCCTGATGCTCACGGTGAGCGGATTGCTCGCCTTTCTGGTGCTTCCGATCGCACGGCGTTTCGAACGGATGAAGGCACCGCGTTGGGTGGGATCGGCGATCGCCACGCTCACGGTGCTTGTAACGGTGCTGTCGTTCTTCTTCCTGCTGGGCTGGCAGTTCAAACGGTTCGGTGGCGATCTGCCTGCGTTACGCGCCGCCTTCGCGGAAAAAGGAACGACGCTGCTCGCCTGGTTCGAGGATCAAACGCACATCGATCGGCGTGAACAGGTGCGCTGGTTCAATGAAAGGCTGGCCGATATCGCCGATTCCAGCGGGAACATGGCCATGGGCCTTTTCCGCACCACAGGTACGGCGCTCGCCAGCATCGTCCCGATCCCGATCTTCATCTTCCTTGTCCTTCAACTGCGCGATAAGTTCCGTGTGTTCTTCGAGCAACTGGGCAATACCGGTGAAGGGAACGTGCTCGGGATCATGACCAAGATCTCCGATCTGTCGCGCAAATATCTGCGCGGTGTGATCATCGTGATCATGATCCTGGGTATCTTGAATTCGATCGGTTTCCTTCTGCTCGGGCTGAAGTATGCGATCCTGCTCGGGTTCGCGATCGCGTTCCTGAACGTGATCCCTTACGTTGGTGTGCTGATCGGTAGTTTGCTTCCGATCGTGATCGCGCTGATCACCAAGGATTCCATGATGTATGCGGTGGGCGCGCTCGCCGTTTGCCTCATCACGCAATTCCTTGAGAACAACTTCATAACGCCTTATGTGGTTGGATCGAGCGTAAGCCTGAATCCGCTCGCAAGTTTGATCGCCTTGCTCGCCGCAGGCATGCTTTGGGGCGTGGTGGGAATGGTGCTCGCGATCCCGCTCACCGGTATGTTGAAGGTGATCTGCGATTCGATCCCATCGCTGCGGCCATGGGGTTACATCCTGGGTGAAGAACGGGTGTTCGAAACAACAAGACGATCACCGATGGACCTGTTCCGCACACGCACGATCACCAATACCGCTCCCGCGGTCCCTGCATCTCCAGAAGTAAAGGGCG
>JAEYYE010000004.1 GCA_023430945.1 Bacteroidota bacterium | reverse complement strand
GGTATATGGTGGGTACTCATTCCCCTTAGTGCTGAAGGAGATCGGTAACAAAAAAGACCCCGTGCAGCTGGCACGGGGTCTTTTTTTTGAGTTGGGAACGATCAACGGGTGATCACGATGCGGCTTGTGAATTGTTCCGCAGCATTGCTGATGCGCACGAACCATACGCCCGATACCAGATCGGAGCCGGGAAGTGAGATGATGCCTGGTACGGCCGGTGCGTTCATGGTGTTGTGGATGCGGCCGGTGGCGTCGAGCAGTTCAACCTTCAGCAGATCACCCGCATCGATCGTATGGTCGATGTTGATGTTGCTGCCATCGTGCCAGATCTGCAGTTCGCTCGCGCTGATCTCGTTCATGCCGATCGCACCGATCACCATGATCTGCTGCGCGGTGGTGTGCCAGCATGCGCCATTGATCGCTTTTAGCGTGATGGTACGCGGACCCGGGACACCGAAGGAATAGGTCACTTCAGGAGCGTTGATGATCGTTCCATCACCCATGTCCCATTCATATTCATCAGCATTGATGCTGTAGTTCAGGAAACTTGCAGGCTGGCCCACATGGATCTCTTCATCAGCAGGTTCGAAGGCCGCTGTGGGTGCAGGATCGGATGCGATCACCTGTGGATCGGTGGTGATGCTGCAGCCGTGCGAGTCGGTAACGGTAAGGGCGTATTCACCCGCCGCTGCTTCCAAAACCTCCTCTGTACTGCCGTTGTCCCAATTGAAGTTGAACGGTGCGGTACCACCGTACACCTGCGGTACGAGTGTTCCATTGGTTTCGCCACAAGCGGTATTCGTGCTCGTGAATTCCGCTTCGATCGGCATTGGTTCATTGATCTGGTAATTGCCGATCAATTCACCGCAACCGGCGTAATTGTCCAGGCTGATCATGTATTCACCGGCAGCGAGGCTGTCGAAAGTAACTTCCGATCCAGAACCCTGATCGAGCACTCCTGCGAACACGTCCATCAGCGTAAGATCGGCCTCACCATCGAGAATGGTGATCGTGATCGCGCCGTCGGAAAGGCCGTTGCAGGAAACATGGTCGATGTGGCGCTGGATCGGCGTGGCCATCTTCACCACGAAACGTGCCTGTTCGTTCGATCCGGCTTCGATCGTGAAGTTGAATTCCGATCCTTCGTTCAATTCATATTCCTCTCCAGTGAGGTTGTCCTTGAGCTTTACACAAGTGAGGCCGGTGAGCGCTTCGAGGCTCGTGGCCTTGATCGTGTACACGCCGGTCACCGGCACGGTCACATCGATCGGGATCTCCACCGCAGTGGCCGGCATGCCGAACATGTTGATCGAAAGTGCCGCACCTTGATCGAGCTTCGATGCGATCCGTGGAGCCGATGCGTGCCCGAAAGCCATCTTGGTCACATCCAGTTCGTCCATTTCCGGGGATCCCATCCCGAACACGATCAAGGTTTCATCACCGAATTCCGTCTGGGCATCGGTCACCTTCAGGCGCATCATGGCCATATTGTTCACTTCACTGCCGAAAACGCCTCCTGTATTGTTGTTCACCTTCGCGTTCTCGCCGATCGTAGTGGTCGTCGCTGGACCGTTCGCCTTCAGCCAGAAAGCCTGCGAGCTCTGGATGATGCCGTTCGCGCCATTGGTACCCACGATGCCGTTCCACGATGCGTTGTTGCCGCTGATCGGATCGTAGATCCAGTAGGCGTTGGGAACATCGGCACCGCGCACCACTTCGGAGAAGCTGATCGGTGACGGGAGCGGATTGCTCACCAGGTTGTATCCATCGGCGATCGGATTCCCGGTATTGGTGTACGACATCGGCAGGGTGATCGGTGCGTGGGCGATATGCGGGGCACCTTTCAGATCGATGGTGAACGCGTTCGTGGTGGTGAAATTGGTACCGCACCAGGCCGCGAAACCTTGTCCGGTGGCCAGTGCCATGGTCGAGGTCACACCGGTGAGGCCATCGTTCTCCAACGCACCCGGATCGGTCTCATCGTACCAGCGAACGCTTGGCCAATGGATGCCGCTGCCGGGCGGACTGTAGAAATTCGGGTACGCCGATCCAGGATAGCCGGCAGTGAAGAAATCATCGTGCCAGTGCTGTACGGTTGCAGCTGCGACCGGCGATCCCAGGAAGCGCCAGTTGGTGTTGCCAGCGGGAATGTATCGTTGTGCGGTCACTTCGCCGATGTAATCGGCACCTACGCCCACGCGCCCGATGCGGCCCGTACCTGCGGAGTTGCTGATCAAGGTAATGTTGGCGGCTGAAGCATCGAGAATGCCTTCCTCGAGGCCGAGCGTACCGCGGATAGTGATATTGGATGAGGCTACAGTACCCGCAGGTGTGAACAGGCGGAGGTTGTACAGGTCGTAATTGCCCGAACCACTGATCGAGGACGCCTGATCGGATACCAGGCGGATGATGCCCGTGGAGCTGCCGATCGTTCCATCGTTCACCAGGCGCTGCCCGTGTATCGACCAATCGGCGCCTTGCAGTTGAAGCGCTCCACCCGTTTCCACGGAAAGGTCCTTCACATGCCCGGTGCTACCCGTGGCTGTGATCGTGTGACCGTTCTGGATCACCAGGCTCACGTTCTTCGTGAAGGTCATTGGCACAGGTACCCCGGTGCGCGTGTTGCTCCAGATGTTGGAATCCTCACTCCCATTGCCGGTGCTGAAGAAGATCGGCTGGCAAAGCGTTCCGGCCACGGCCACATTATCGAAGAAGATGTCCTCACCTGCGGCCGTGGTGCGGAAGCGGATGCGCACATCAAGCGATGAACCTTGAACGTTCACCGGGAAACTGAACGATCGCAGGATGTTGGTGAGCTTGAGACCGTCGCCGACACCATCGAGATCGGTATCCTGCTGCAACCAACCATCCACGTAGGGATTCTGTTTGTGCGATCGGAAGGCGCCTGCTGTGAACCAGCCGGTACCATCCACATTCGCTTCGATCATCAAATAGTCGCGCTGTGCCGATGCCTGATCATAGTTGGCCGCGTTTCGCGCACCTGCAAGAAGAGAAATGTTCACCCCGCTCATGCCAAGGATGTCCAGACCGGTGAAGGTGATGGTCGCTTCAGCGTTCGTTGCGATCGAGGTGAGGCTGGAAGCGCCCATGCAGGCCGATCCATCCACAGAGGAAAGGCTCACGCCAGATGCCGACAGGAATGAAGCGTTGTCAGCGCGCAGGAAATAGGATCCGGATCCGGCGTTGGCATGGGCCGCGCTCAATTGGTAACGTGTACCCGCGCCATCGGTCTCGAAACTTTCATGCAGCAACTGGCGGTCTTCGGTAAGTTCGTTCTGTATGGTGAGGGTGTATTTGCTCTCTGGACCGATGTATGGCGTGCCCGATCCACCGGTGATCCCGCTTATCTGGAAGATCAGTTCCTGATCGCCTGCGCAGGCACCGTTCACCGGAATGGTCACATACACCTGGGCGGAGGTCGATCCAGCAGGCATCGGTACGATCGTGCTGGTGAATCCTCCCACCAGGGAAGGATCGCCGCTGATGAGTTCCACGGTGATATCCGCAGGGTTCGCAAAATGCGGATTCATCAATTCCAATGGAAGCTGAG
>JAEYYE010000389.1 GCA_023430945.1 Bacteroidota bacterium | reverse complement strand
CGCTTCCTGCTTCCCGTGGCCGAGATACTGGACATCACCGGATCGAAGCGGCTGGCACAGGCCATACCCAATATGTTGAACAGGCAGAAAGTGCTGCAGGGAAGGGATCGGTAGGATGGGAAAAGTGTTCAAATACACACTGATCGACCTTGCACGGAACAAATTCGTGCTTGGTTATGCCGCGTTGATGCTGGTGCTTGCCCAGGGACTCTTCATATTGGAAGGCGATCCAACGAAGGCTTTGCTCAGTTTGGTGCAGATCGTAATGGCGCTGGTGCCGCTCATCGCCATGATCTTCACAGTGGTCTACATGTACGATACATTGGAATTCACGCAACTGCTCGCGGTGCAACCGATCGCGCGCCGATCCATCCTGGGCGGCCAGGTGCTTGCCCTTTCCATGGCATTGCTCATCGCACAATCCATTGGGCTCGGACTTCCATTGCTGGTGAACGCACCAGGGCTGCCGGCATTGATCCTGTCCGTTTCTGGCAGTGCATTGGTGCTCGTGTTCACCGCGCTCGGTGTATCCATCGCATTGAAGCAGCGGGAAAAAGCGCGCGGGGTCGGTGTCGCGCTGGGCATGTGGTTGCTCTTCATCCTCGTGTTCGATGCGGTATTGATGTGGTTGATGTTCGCCTTGAGCGATCATCCGATCGAACCGTTCGTGGTCCCTTTCGCTGGCATCAACCCGGTGGATCTTGCGCGCATTCTGGTGATGCTTCAGATCGATCTCGCCGCAATGATGGGATACAGTGGTGCGATCTACAAGAATTTCTTCGGCAGTGCGGGCGGCATGGTGGTGGCGGGCCTTATACTTTCTCTTTGGGTCCTTGTACCATTGCTCATCTCCTTCAGGATCTTCAGGCGCAAGGACCTATAGAAGATGAGCTTTCCTGAGCAACATCATCCGGAAGGATGATCCGTGTCATATTTTCATCCTTCGACCCGGATAAGATTTGTTCAAGTAAACCTCCATCCATGAAACTCCCGAGAATTTCCAAACCGGCCGCGATCATTGTGGCGCTGCCGCTCCTCTTTGCCTGTGGTGCACAGGAAGGTGAGAACGCGAACGGCACCACGAACACCACCGGAACAACCCCCCGTGCAGGCCAGAGCGCCGTGGTGGATGACAAGAGCGAACCTACCGTAGTGGGCGTGGCGGTCGGTTCTCCCGATCATAAGACGCTGGTGGCCGCAGTGCAACACGTGAAATACGAGGATGTGCTTTCAAATACCGGCCCCTTCACCGTTTACGCGCCTACCGATGCGGCCTTCAACGCGCTTCCAGAAGGAACATTGGACAATTTGCTGAAACCGGAGAACAAGGCGACCCTTGAGAATATACTGGAATACCACGTCGCTTTGGGTGTGATGCAGCCGGATAAGATGGGCAATGGCCGAAAAGTGGGCATGGCCAATGGCCAGAACGTCGAATTCAAGAAAATGGATGACGGGACCGTGATGATCAACGACGCCAAGGTGCTTGGCACAGCCGAAGCCAGCAATGGCCTTGTGGTGGTCATCGACAAGGTGCTTCTGCCGCCGCAGTGACCGGTCACTACATCGATCGCTACAGGATCCAAGGCGTCCGAACGGGCGCCTTTTTCCTTGACCATTATCAACGATCTTCGATGGATCTTTCGTAACTTTTACCATCGGTTGAAAACCATGTTGATGATCGCACGTGGAATATGACGCTTATCATGAAATAGGTTTTCACACCGGGGCAGTTTTGGAACCTTCAATCCAACGCCCATGCCTCTTACCGCAACCGAAACTTACATGCCCGTTCCAGTTCAGCTGAAGACCGCCACATACACCAATGAGGAAGTGCTGGCCAACGCACTTTCCTACTTCAAGGGAGACGATCTGGCAGCCACCACCTGGCTCAACAAATACGCGCTTCGCAATTCCGAAGGTGAGCTGATCGAGAAAAGCCCGGCCGACATGCATCGGCGCATGGCACTTGAATTCGCCCGGATCGAAAGGTCGTACCGGCCACTGCCGAATGAAAAGAGATCGCTTCTTTCAGCATATGGCCGCGAGCGGAAGGTGCTTGATGAGGATCGGATCTTCGATCTGTTCGACGGTTTTCGAGATATCGTTCCGCAGGGTAGTGTGATGGCCTCGCTGGGCGATCCGTTCAGGCTCGCTTCGCTCAGCAATTGCGTTGTGCTGCCCGCTCCCTTCGATTCGTATGCCGGGATCTTCCGCAATGATCAGCAGCTCGCGCAGCTCTTCAAGAGGAGGTGTGGAGTGGGCTTCGATCTGAGCACCTTGCGGCCTGCCGGTGCAGCAGTGAGCAATGCGGCCAGGAGCAGCACCGGCGCAGTCTCCTTCATGGATCGCTTCAGCAATACCACGCGTGAAGTGGCGCAGAAAGGCCGCCGTGGCGCATTGATGCTCACCATGGACATCGCGCATCCGGACATCGAGCATTTCATACTGATCAAGCAGGATCTTTCGAAGGTTACCGGGGCCAACGTGAGCGTGCGCGTGAGCGATGAGTTCCTGCGGGCCGTGGAGCATGATCAGCAATTCACCCTGCGCTGGCCGATCGATTCGAAGGAACCTTCGATCACCCGAAAAGTGAACGCACGCGAGCTGTGGGATACGCTGATCGGATGTGCGCACAAGACCGCGGAACCGGGCATCATCCTTTGGGATCGCCAGCATCATTATTCCACCTCTTCGGTCTATCCCGGCTTCAGGAACGAAAGCACGAACCCATGTAGTGAGATAGCCATGCAAGGTGGCGACAGCTGTAGGT
>JAEYYE010000376.1 GCA_023430945.1 Bacteroidota bacterium | reverse complement strand
ATAGAAGTACCGGGCAACATCAACTTCAACATGACCGCGGCCGTTGGTGAAGTGATCTACGAGAACCTGAAGCTCACCAATGTGAAAGGCGGGCTCGGCGTTCGCGATCAGCGCGCGGAGCTGAAGGATGTGTTCTTCAACATCTTCGATGGCGCGGTGAAAATGGCCGGCGCGTACGACACGAAAGAGAAGTCGGTGCCCAAGATCGATTTCAACTATGATGTGAAGGATGTGGACATTCAGCAGGCCGTGGCTTCCATGGAAATGATCCAGAAGATGGCGCCGATCGCGAAGACCGCATTCGGGAAATTCAGCACCGATCTGGCGATGAGCGCGCAGCTCGATCAGCACATGGAAGTATTGATGAACACGATCGCCGGTCGCGGCACGCTGCGCACGAAGAACGTGAAGGTGGAAGGATTCCAGCCACTGGTGAACCTTGCCCAGGCGCTCAAGATCAAAGAGATCCAGAACACCAACATCCAGGACCTTCTCTTCACTTACATCCTGCAGGATGGGAAGATGATCACCGAACCGTTCGATGTGAAGCTCGATCGGGTGAACGCGAAAGTGGGCGGAAGCACAGCCTTCGCCGATCAGGCGATCGATTACAACATGACCGCGAAGATCCCGAGCGACGTTTTCGGATCAGGCGCGCAACAGGCCGTAGCGGGATTGCTTGGCCAGGCGAACCAGGCGATCGGCGCGAACCTGCAGGTGCCGAAGGAACTGGACGTAACTGTGAAGATCACCGGAACGATCACCGATCCGGTGATCAAGCCGGTGTTCGCCGGTGGTGGATCCAGCGTGAAGGAAACGGTGAAGGAGGAAGTGAAGGAACAGATCAACCAGCAGATCGACAATGCGCGTGAGGAAGCGATCGCAAAGGCGAAAGCCGAGCGCGATCGATTGATCGCGGAAGCGCAGAAGCAGGCGGATAAGATCAAGGCCGATGCACGTGAGGAAGCAGCGCGGTTGAAAGCGGAAGCTTACAAAGCGGCCGATGATCAGCTGGCGAAAGTGACCAATCCGATCGCAAAGGCCGGGGCGAAGATCGTTGCCGACAAGGCCAAGCAGGAAGCCGACAAACGAGAACAGCAGGCCGTTGCCGAAGCAGACAAGCGTGCCGATGGCATCGTGGATGCGGCCCGCAAACAAGGTGATAGCCTGGTGCAGAAGGCGGAAGCCACCGAAACGAAGCTGAAGTAACTTTGCGGCACCGCACGCCCCGATCGCACCAACCGGGGCGGTTCTTGTACGATCGGTACGGGATCTGGCAATGTCGCGTTATAACAGGATGATCACCTCCTTCCGTCGGCTGTTACTTGCAGTTCCGATCCTGCTTTGCGTGTTCACTGCGCAGGCGCAGGATGAGGATCCCGATCCGTGCGGGGCAACGGCCGACAAGAAGATCGTGAAATTATTGGATGAAGCGGCGAAGGCGAAGGATCCCGGTGAGCGGCACCGCGCGTTGAAGGAAACGATCGAAATGGATCCGCAATGCGCGGAATGTCTTTTCCGTTTGGGGAACTCTGCTTATTCGATCGCGAAGCAGACCGGCCGTGACTTCGATCCGGCGATCAGGTATTTCGATCAGCTCAATTCGATCTGTCCGCAGTACCATGCCGATGTTCCTTACCATCTGGGGCTGATGTATTATGTCGGCGACAAATTCGCTGAAGCTGCGAAGTACTTTACGGACTTCCAGAAATTTCCGATCGATGATCCATCGAAACTTTCAAAGGACCACGAGAAGAAGCTGTCGGATGTGGAGGAATTGATGCCGGAACTTTCGTTCTACATGGATTTCTTCAAGAATGATGTCGCCTTCGATCCGAAATTGATCCAGAACGTGAGCACGCCGGCGGATGAATACCTGCCGATGCTTTCACCGGACAATGAATTGCTCTTCTTCACCCGCGTAAGCAAGTCGAAAGCGAAAGGCGACATCCTTTCCACGGAGATCGAACAATTGATCGAAGCCAGGCGCACCGATCTGAACAAGTACGATGGGGGCCGCGTGCTTCCAGAACCATTCAATGTGGGTGATAGTTACGGGGGCGTTTCCATCAGCCTCAACAACAAAGAGATGTATGTTACGATCTGCGGCAAGGCCGATGCGCGTGGCTATCGCAATTGCGACATCTTCCGAAGCCATTTCGAAACGAAGTACGATCTGGACAGGGGCGGGCCTTCGTGGGAATGGGGCGGTCTCCAGGACCTGGGTCCGAACATCAACACACCCGATGGTTGGGAAAGCCAGCCCAGCCTGAGCGCCGATGGCAACACGTTGTACTTCGCTGCACAACGCGCGAACACGAAAGGAATGGACATCTATCAAAGCTCACGCGGAGCCAACGGTGAATGGTCCAAGGCGGTGCCTGTGCCGGTGATCAATACGGATGGCGATGAGAAGGCGCCGTTCATGCATACCGACAGCCGCACGCTCTACTTCGCCGCGCGGCCTTCGAGCGAGGATCAGGAGAAAGGGTACCGCGGTGCCGGAGGTTATGATATCTTCTACAGCCGGTTGGGAGACGATGGAACTTGGAGCAGACCGAAGAACGTCGGCCATCCGATCAGCACCGATCAGGACGAGCATGGCATGATCGTGAGCACCGATGGCCGCACGGCCTATTTCGCGAGCAATCGTTTCAAAGGTGCCGGCGGCCTCGACATCTACAGTTTCGAAATGCCACAGGAAGCACGGCCCGAGGATGTGCTTGTGGTGAAGGGTGAAGTGCGCGATGATAAAGGTGAAGTGGTTCGCGATGCGCAGATCGAGATCAAGTACATGGACACGCGCAAAGTGGAACTGATCGATGTGGACAAGGATGATGGGCGTTACGCAACGGTGGTGAACCTGAAACAGGCGGGAGATGTGGTGCTGACCGTGAAGAAGCAGGACCACGTTTTCGATTCACGAAGCTTCGGATCGCAGGATACCGCGCGCGGTGGTGTGGCCGAAGTGGACATGATGGTGCAGAAGATCGAGGTGGGGAAGAATTACAAGGTGAACGATATCAAGTATGGAACGAATTCCGCGGAGATCACCGATGCTTCAAAATTCATCCTGGATGAACTGATCGATTTCCTGAAGGAGAATCCTTCCGTGAAGATCAGGATCGATGGCCATACGGACAATGTGGGCGGAAGCGGGGACAATATGGTGCTGAGCGAGAACCGCGCGGAAAATGTGCGCCGGTATTTGCAGGAGCATGGCATCGCTGCGGCGCGGCTGAGCTCCAAAGGATTCGGACCGACCGTGCCCGTGGCGGATAATTCCAACGAAGAAGGCCGCGCACAGAACCGCCGGACGGAATTTGTGATCATCGGCAAGTGACCGGCGTTCGTCGGGCGAAAGTTGGAATTGGTCGGTACGGAATTATATTTCGAAGTTTTTTCAACACATGTACAATGAGATGTTTAGTGATCTTCGGCGTTATTTTTTCGAGTCTTTCAGCCAATGCTCAACTCTCCAAAGGCGGCCAGCCGGTCGCATGGGGTGAGGAAATAGCACGCGAGGGCATTCCGCTGATCCAACTCCACGCGATCTCAACCCCCCCGGATCTGGGAGAGGTCACCTCCGGATCCTTCAGCTATGGCGTGCAACGCGACCTGCCGATCGATATTCCGGCGCTTGGGCTCTGGAGCGATCTGGAGGACGGCGGTCGCGTATGCCGGCTCATGATCGGTAGCGAAGGCGCACTGATGATCAGTGTTCAATTCAGTGAATGGGATCTGCCGGAAGGTGGGATGGTGTACCTGTTCGATGCGGATCGCACCATGTTCATCGGCGGCTTCGATCATTGGAACCGAAGCCCTATCGGCACCATGGCCACGGCGGTGATCCCGGGGGATCGGATCGTGATCGAGTACAGGCTGCCGGCGGGTGCGCCCGACGGTACATTGAAAGTGCAGAGCATTACGCATTGCTATCGCGATATTTTCGGTTTGCGCCAGGCGCGCGACATCGATCCGGGCTATCAGAGTGCACCTTGCCACATCAATGTGGCGTGTCCGGAGGCAAGTGCCTGGCAGGATCAGAAGCGCGCCGTGGCCTTGTTCCTCCGTCCCACTGGTGATGGCTGTACGGGCGTGCTGCTCAACAATACGGCGACGCCGGGCCGCCCGTTCTTCCATGTCGCCAACCACTGCTACCAACCCACCGAAGATCAGTGGGTGTTCTATTTCAACTATGAAGCTGCAGGATGCGTGGGCAACAGCGGGCCCACCACGCAAACCCTCACCGGTGGAACAGTGCGGGCGAATTCCTACTTGAAGGATTTCGTACTGCTCGAGTTGTACAACACGCCTCCTGCGAACTATAACGTGTATTACGCAGGCTGGGATCGAAGCGGGAATACGCCGCAGAGCGGAACGGTGATCCATCATCCGTTGTTCGATGTGAAGAAGATCACGTTCAACGACGATCCTGTGACATCGATCGCTCATCCGGACGGCTTTCAGCTGTGGCGGAATTTCTGGGACCAGGGGATCGTTGAGCCCGTATCGAGCGGGGCGCCCATGTTCGACCAGAACAAGCGCATGGTGGGCCATATGTTCGATGGATCGCAGAACTGCACCAATGCCACCACGGCCCACACCGATTGCTCCAAGTTCAGTTTCAGCTGGGATGGAAGTTCTTCCACCAGCAGGCTGCGAGATTGGCTCGATCCCTCGAATTCGGTTACGCAGTTGAACGGTTACGATCCGAACAGTGCAGCTTCTATCAAGGTGCGGGTGCGCGCTTTTCTGGAAGGGCCTTTCAACGCGGGGAACGGCCTGATGAACGCCACTCTGCGCGCCAACGGGTTGGTCCCTTTGAACGAACCGTATTCCTCAATAGGATATACGCATGTGAACGGCGGGGGAGGTGAGACCACGACAAGCCAGGTGCTTTCCGTCTCCAACAACGATGCGATCGTGGATTGGGTCGTGGTCGAGCTTCGGAACAAGAACAACTCCGCGCAAGTATTGGCCACGCGCTGTGCCCTGATCCAGCGCGATGGCGATATCGTAGATGTGAACGGAACCTCCGATGTTTCGTTCAATATGCCATCGGACCAATATTATATCGCCGTGCGCCACCGGAATCATCTGGGAATAATGACAGCCACCGCGCCCCTGCTGACCAGCAGTGCCGATCTGCTCGATCTGGGCGGTCCCATCTCGCTGTTCGGTGGAAGCAATGCCACCAAGACGATCGCCGGCAAGAAGTTGATGTACGCCGGTGATGTGAACGGGAACAGCATGTTGCGGTACGTGGGCGAGAACAACGATCGCGATATGATCCTGCTCAAGATCGGCGGATCGATACCAACGAACACGGTGAACGGATACCATCGCGAGGATCTTAACATGGATGGCTCGGTCCGCTATACCGGCGCGAACAATGATCGCGATTCGATCCTTGTGAACATCGGGGGAACGATCCCCACCAACATCCGATCGGCGAGCCTACCGTAGGTGGTGCTGTGATCCGGTCGCTTCACCGGGTTCAACTCCGCCCGTGCCTCTCAGGATCTTGTTGCGCATCATCCGCAGATTGAGCATCTCCACCAGAACTGAGAAGCCCATCGCGAAATAGATGTAGTTCTTGTTCACGTGCTCGTCCATGCCTTCCATGAGCAGGGCCACGCCGATCATCACCAGGAATGCGAGCGCGAGCATTTTCACCGTTGGTCTTGCTTCCACGAAATCGCTGATGGCGGTGGCGGAGAACATCATCACGCCCACGGCGATCATCACCGCAAGTATCATGATCACGATCTCATTGCTCATTCCAACAGCGGTGATCACGGAATCGAGCGAGAACACGATGTCGATCAGCACGATCTGGGCGATCACACCACCCATTGTCCTTGCTTTTTTCCCAGGCGAATCGTCCTCATCACGCCCCTGCACTTTCGCATGGATCTCCACCGTGGCTTTATAGAGGAGGAACAATCCTCCGAGCACGAGCACAAGGTCCTTGCCGCTGAAACCCTTCTCGAAGAGCGTGAACAGTTCCTCATCAAGGCTCATCACCCAGCTGAGCGAAAGCAGAAGCAGCACGCGGGTGAACATGGCGAGACCCAAACCCAGCTGCCGCGCAAGCTTTCGTTCCTTTTCGAGCTTCAGCGTGTTGCTGATGATCGAGATGAAGATGATGTTATCGATCCCCAATACGATCTCCAGCGCGGTGAGCGTTGCAAGTGCGATCAGTCCTTCGGCTGTGAAAAGTGCGGCGAAATTGAGATCTGCGAGATCGATCATGGAGTTGGTCTGAAGCGTGCAAATCTATGGTGAGGCGGATCTCTCCACGCGTGCGATAAGGATCGTTTCGTTCCGGTTCACCGGATTGAGCCAGTGCACCACCTTATCCAGAAGACCAGGTTCGGCCCGATCGATGATCTGCAGGTCGCCAACGATCGAAGCGATCCGCTGCGATCGCTCCTTCAACTGTTCCTCGCCGAAGAAGAGCGCATAGTTCGGCATCCGTTCCGGCGGAAGTCTCGCGATCAACGTATCCAGGCGATGTTCGCGGTTGGTGATCGGGATCACCTCCACGTTCCATTGCTGCATATAGAACAACGGCGGCATCGGTGCGTCGCCTTCAACGGAATCTTCCATGATCAGTCCGCGAACGCTCTCGTTCCGCAGTGAATACAAGGCTTCCACCCGGCTGCGTTTGCTGTAGCTGAAGCAAAGGACAAGCAGCACGATCGAATTAAGCGTCCAGGTGAAGATCATGATGCCGCGCCAGTAACGTATGTGCGTGCCCCACCAACTGGATCCCAGCCGGAACTGTTCCCAGCTTACAAAGGCGATCACAAAGAACAAGGGGATCATCGGAAGAAGGAAACGTTCCTGTTTGTTGGGGAAGTAGCTGTGGATCGCGAGGAATAGAAGAAGCGGAAGCCAGAGCACCAAGGGCGTGGTTCTGCGGAAGTATCCGAAAAGAAGCAGAATGCTGAAAGGCGGGATGAAGATCCCCCCGAGCAGGAGCAGGTAATTGTACCATGGAAGACTGCCGTACGTCTCCGTATTCTGAAGGTTATACCTTACGTATTCAGTGATCTCGGCGAACGGCCGCTTCCACAGGAAAAGATCGAGCCCGCCCTGGATCACGATCAAGGGCAGAAATACGCCGAGCCCATATATGAACGCCTGTTTCCACTGTCGCTGAAGAAGAATGGCCAGCCCCGGTCCAGCAGCGAAGAAGATCGTTTGGAACCGCACATTGATCGCCAGGCCTATCCAAATGCCGGCGACAAATGCCGCTCGCAGATCGGGCCGGTGGGAGCGCACAAGCTGCCATGCTCCCAGCATGAGGAAGGGGATGCAGGCTACTTCCACCAGGTTTCGCACGCTGAGGAACGGCATGAAATAGAACAGGGCCAGGAATAGCCCGGTGCGCCACGCGATCTCGCGATCGGAAAGCCGAAGTGCGATCAGGTATCCGTAGCGGATCACGATCAGGCTCCAGAATGCGTGGAGCAATCGGATCACCACCATCATCGCCTTCGGGTCGGTGATACCGATCCATTTCAGGGCCGAAAAGAGAAGGTAATGGATGCCGACATAGAAGAAGCTGTGGCCGCTCGGCGTTGCACCTTCGGGCTGGTTCCATGGCAGCCAGTAATTGTAGTCCGAACCATCCACCCAGCTGCCCGCAGCTTCGATCACCAAAAAGTGATCATCGTGCGCGAAATACCCACCGCTGAAGAACGCTGCGATAAGCCTGGGTACAAGTCCGATCAGCGTAAGGGCCAGTAGAGGGCGCTGGAACGCCCACGTACGAAATGCGATCGGGATCAACACGCACCGGCGAAGCTAGAGCGCATCCCCGGACCGATCTAGAGCTTCACGAATTCAACCCTGCGGTTGTTCGCCTTGCCTTCAGCGGAATCATTCGGCCCGGCGGGGCTTTCCTCGCCTTTGCCATCAGTCTGCATGCGTTCGGCGGCAATGCTGAACTCCGCGCTCAGCGCTTTCTTCACGGCTTCAGCACGGCGCTTGCTCAGATCGAGGTTGGCGGCGTTCTCGCCATCGCTATCCGTGTGGCCGGTGATCCTCACGCGCATCGCCGGGTTGTCGGTGAGTGCTCCGGCAATCTCCTTCAACACGCCGTAGCTCTCCGGTCGCAAGCGATCGCTGCCACTATCGAACTGGATGCCGCGCGTTGTGAATTTTCCTTCGGTCACAAGCTTGTTACGCGTATCCGGCGCACCTTCTGCGATACGTAGATCGCTTATATGGATCGGGTGTTCTGTACAACCACCTTCCTCGAACACGAGCCTGTAGGC
>JAEYYE010000360.1 GCA_023430945.1 Bacteroidota bacterium | reverse complement strand
GCACCACGATCTGCGCTTCACCCGCCTTTTTGTAACTGCGATCGATCCCCAGTTTCTCGATCGGATCGGATGTGCGGCGGAGCCCTGCGGTATCGATGAAGCGGAACAGGATCCCACCGATATTGATGGTCTCCTCGATCGTATCCCGGGTAGTGCCGGGGATCTCGCTCACGATCGCCCGATCCTCGTTCAACAAGGCGTTCAAAAGCGTGCTCTTGCCACTGTTGGGCGCACCTACGATCGCCACCGGAACGCCTTGTTTTATCGCGTTGCCGAAGCGGAATGAATCGATCAGTTCGGTACACATGTCCACAAGGCGATCGAGCAATGCGAGCAGTTCGATCCGCTGCGCGAATTCCACGTCCTCTTCAGAGAAATCGAGTTCCAGTTCGATCAGTGCGGAAAAGTCGATCAGCTTCTGCCGAAGGTCTTCGATGTGCTTCCCGAAACCGCCACGCAATTGCTGCAAGGCTAGGCGGTGCTGTGCCGCGCTCTGGCTCGCGATCAGGTCGGCCACCGCCTCGGCCTGGGCAAGATCGAGCCGGCCGTTGAGGAATGCGCGTTTGGTGAATTCGCCGGGTTCGGCGAGCCTTGCACCCGCTTCGGCCATCGCCAGCAACAAACGCTGCTGGATGTAGGGGGAACCACGCACGGCGATCTCCACCACATCTTCTCCGGTGAAGGAATGGGGGCCTTTGAAGAGCGTGATGATGCCTTCATCCACCTGGCCGTCCATATCGATGAGCGGCGCATAGTACGCGTGGCGGAAGAGCGGCTCGAGCGGCAGGGTGGGGGCGAGCCTTTCGGCGGTGGCGAAGGCCTTCGGGCCGGTTAAGCGCAACAACGCGATGGCGCCCATGCCTGGCGGTGAACTGATGGCTGCGATGGTATCGGGATCGTACATGCCGTGGTGCAAGGATAGCACCGGCGCGGCCACATTCCGGATGGAACGATCGGTGGATCGGGCTCGAGTTCACTCCACCGCCCGTAATTTCGCGGCCACGGTCCCGTAGCTCAGTTGGATAGAGCATCTGCCTTCTAAGCAGACGGTCACAGGTTCGAATCCTGTCGGGATCACTTCTTCATTACTGCCACCGCCGGGCTGGTGTACACCATGTAGATGTCCATGTAAGGCCGCAGGCTTGGCGGAAGTTTCCGGTTCAGTTCCGCAGGGATCACAAGCAGCACCTTGTCCCCCCAGCGTGCGGCGATGTGTGCCTGGAATTTCTTGAACTGCTCGTGCTTCGGGACGCGTTCCCCAAGTTCAGAGATGCCATCTGGCCAGTTGCGTTCATGGCTGCGGAAGATCACTGCATCGATCTCGGCCTGGCTCATGCCCTGTTCCCTCAATACCGCGATCGCCTCATTGTCGCGGCCGAGATCGTAGGTGGAATAGACCTGCGCCGGTGCGGTTATCCTGGCCTTCGGCATGGATCGCCAGTTGGGCCCTTCGCTCGGCCTGGCCACTTCAACCTGCTGCACGTGCGCAATGGCGTCCGCTTTCACCAGCATGTACATGTCCTGCGTGCCGCGCATGCCATCAGGCATGTGGAAATTCTCGATCGCCGGAACATGTATGATCGCCAGTGGCTGATCGTTCACGGCATAATTGCAAAGCTCGTAGGCCTTCGCGTTCACCAGTATGTGCTGGTTCGCTACGCGGGCACTGTCACTCTGCCAGCCGGCCGGCCATGAAGCGGGATCGCTGAACTTGCAGGCGGCTTCGATCACTCCAGGTTCGATGCCTGCGGCTTTCATGCCCGCAACCGCGTGCGGTGTACCGGCGAGGCTGCCGCGCGCGATCACCCCGGTGGCTTCGTTGATGCGCACGGTATGCTGCGCCAGAACGGCCGTTACGGATGGCACAAGTATGAACAATAAGAAAGACCTAGCGCTTTGCATGGGCATTTGTACGTGCGCTCCGGGTCCAGGGTTGCCTTCCCGTTCGATCGGCTTCTGGCCGCGCCTGCCGTTACTTTGCAGATCATGCGGTTCCTTTTCCTTCTTTCCATCCCCTTGCTGCTGGCCTGCCAGCAGTTCGATCGGTTCCGTGTCGGACCGGTCACTTTCCCGATCGAACATCCACAACCTCCAGCCATGACATTCCATGAATTAAGTGCCACTTCACTCGAAGGTGAACTCGTTCAAATGGATCGGTTCAAAGGGAAGAAGGTGATCGTGGTGAATACAGCGAGCGAATGTGGGTTCACTGGACAGTATGCGCCGTTGCAGGAACTCTACGATACGTACAAGGACAAGGGTCTTGTGGTGATCGGGTTCCCGAGCAACGATTTCGGTGGGCAGGAACCCGGATCGGAAGAGGAGATCGCCACGTTCTGCCAGAAGAACTATGGTGTCACCTTCCCGATGATGGCGAAGGTCTCGATCAAAGGTGATGATATGCACCCGGTGTATTTCTGGCTTACGAACAAGGAACAGAACGGCGTGATGGACGCCAGGGTGGAATGGAACTTCAACAAATTCCTTATCGATGAGGAAGGCCGGTTGGTGAAGCATCTGCCCAGCAAGGTGGAGCCGTTGGATGATGAGATCATCAACTGGGTGGAAGGCGATGCGAAGTGATCGGGTTTCCATCATTCACTTCTGATAACGATCCATGGCCAAACAACAGGTGGATCTGCTCTGCATCACCGCGCATCCCGACGATGTGGAGATCTCCATGGCAGGCACGGCACTGCGGCACGTGGCGCAAGGCCGCTCGGTGGGGCTGATCGAACTCACCGCCGGCGAACTCGGCACACGCGGCACTCCTGAGATACGCAAGGCGGAGGCTTTGGCCGGAATGAAGGTTCTGGGTGCCTCGTTCCGGTACCAGCTCGGCATGGCCGATGGGTTTTTCCGATCCGATCGCGAGAGTTTGTTTAACGTAGTGGAAGTGGTCCGTACGCACAGGCCGCGGATCGTGCTCACCAATGCATTGAACGACCGCCATCCCGATCATGGACGTGCGGCTTCACTCGTCGCTGAAGCCTGTTTCCTCAGCGGACTTCGGAAGGTGATCACGCATAGTGAAGGGATCGGGCAGGAAGCCCACCGGCCGGGGCTGGTACTGCATTGTGTGCAGGATCGCTGGATGGAGCCGCATGTGATCGTGGATGTGACCGATCACTGGGAGAAGAAGCTTGAAGCATTGCGTTGTTTCCGATCGCAGTTCTTCGATCCCGAAAGCCGCGAGCCGAGCAGTCCGATCGCGAATCCTGATTTCATGCCTTTTCTTGAAGGGCGATCGCGCCAGATGGGCAGGCTGATCGAGGCCACGCACGGCGAAGGTTTCGTAAGTGCACGGCCGTTGGGGATCGATGATCTGCTGCTGTTGAAGTGAACCGGTCAGCGGATCTTCTTCAACAAACGCATGATCCGATCCCGATCTTCGATCGAGAACCAGAGTTGCATGGCCGATCCGCCTGCGGTGCGGGTGAACACGATGAATTGATACACCGCGTTCGCGCCATACGCTGCTGAAGCTGTGATCGCCGCACCCGCAGCTCCCCATTCATCGATCAACGGAAGACCGATCACGATAGTGACGATCACCCCGAGACCCGATCCGATCATGTTGTGCATGTTGCGGCCCACGCCGCTGAAGTAATGGCTCAATCCCTGTGAAAGTGCCATCGCCACGATCCCCGGCGAAAGCAGCAGCACCAGTTCGGTAACGCCGGTGATCTCTTCGCCGAACATCAACTGGTACACGCGATCGGGCAGCAGTGCGATCACCGCCACCACGGCCACGGCCAGCGCGATGCAGATCTTCGATGCCGTGACCGTCAGCCTCTGGTTCTCTCCGTCATTCGCGGTATTGCTCACCTTTCCAAACAGCACCGATCCAATGCTGCGCGGCCCGAGCCATGCGCTTTCCGCCAGCTGGTTGCTCACGCTGTAGATGCCGAGCGCGGCCAGCCCATGGAATGTTCCGATCAGGTAGTAGGCGAGGCGGTAATTGAGCAATTGAAGGAAATTCGCGATCTGGATGAACGTTCCCTGGCGGAACATTTTTCCGATCACCGGGGCCTGATCATTACGTTCCTCCCAGCGAAGGCCAATGATCACCACGATCGATGCGATCGCGGTGATGCCGTATGAGATGTAGGCCGCGTGCACATAGTT
>JAEYYE010000253.1 GCA_023430945.1 Bacteroidota bacterium | reverse complement strand
ATCGCGAACGCTGGCGCTTGGGTCCACGCCCGAGATCAGCAATGTGGTCGTGGGTCTTTTCCGCCTTACGATCGGAAGTACGCGCTGCACAAGGAAAAGCACACTATCGATGTTCGGCGGATAGTTCATGTTGCCGGTGAAGAGCAGATCATAACGCTGCTCGTCCGCCTGCGGGGAGAAGTGCTGCGTATCCACGCCATTGGGGATCACCACCATGCGATCGCGATGCGGATGGTAGATGAAATCACGATCCTGCGCGCTTATGATCACCGTATTGTCGAACTGGTCGAACATCAAATTCTCGTAACGGATCAGCCTTCGCGTTTCCGCTCGCAACAGCGGACGCAGATAGAATGGTGATGTTTCCGTACGTCGCTCCATGCCCTTGGAAAGCGTATCCATGTAATCCAGTGTCTTGGGCACGGAATAATGCTCACGCACATATTCGGTGGTGCGCACCAACTGGCACAGCACGTGATCGGGCTGCCAATCCGCGATCACCCGGTCGATCCGTTCCTGCGCACTGCGATGGTGGAAGTAGGCCACCTGGAAAGGCAACCGCCCGAGCACTGCCGTAAAGAGTTTCAACAGGATGGACCATCGCGGAATGTGCACCACTTCGATGTGGGCGCAGAATTCGTGCAGGTGGTCGATGTGCTCCTGCCGCGTGCGGGTATCGCTCAGGCAGAACAGGTAGACCTCATTGCTCCGCGCGAGCCGGCGCACGAGATGATAGGCGCGCAGCTTGTCCCCTTTTTCCAGGGGGTAGGGCACCCGCGAAAGCAGCACGAGCAGTTTCATGCTTTCAGCAGGCGTTGATAGAATGCCACAAGATCAAGTACGATCTTCTCGTTCGCGTAGTGGCTGCGGATGAGTTCCCCGGCCTCGGCGCCCAGCGCGGACAGACGTTCGGGATCGTCCATCAACGAGATCATTGCATCGGTGAATTCGGTGGCGGTACGGGCGATCAGAATGTTCCTGCCGTCGGTGTGGCCTATCCCTTCAGCGCCGATCGGGGTGGAGATGATCGCCTTGCCCATCGCCATGCCTTCAATGATCTTCACCCGCATGCCGCCGGCAGAGAACAGCGGCACCACCATCACATCGCGCGCCCGCATGTAGGCGATCGCGCTCTTCACACGGCCCTTCACCGTAAGTCCCGCGATCTGCGCATCGAGCAGGTCCTGCGGCATCTTGTTCCCCGCGAGGTGGAGCTTCGCCTTCGGACGTTTCTTGATCACTTTGGGCCACACGTTCTCGAGCAGCCAGCGCAACCCTTCCTCGTTCGGCAGCCAGTCCATGCTTCCAAGGTGGAAGAAGATCGGATCGTGTTGGCCGGCCCGATCGTCGTTCGCGTATTCATCCGCATCGACCCCGAAGGGTATCGTGGCGATCGGTGTGTGCGTACCATGCGCTGCGAAATGATCGGCATCTGAAGGACTGATCGCGGCCACACCGTCCACACGGTCCAGCACGGCCATCTCATATTCCTGCAATTGCTTGGCGAGGTATTTCCGGTAAGGCCGTTTGAAGATGTTCTTCTCGCCGGTGGCGATGCGCTGCTGGATCACATGCTCCAGGTTGTGCGATCGCAATACGATCCGCGCACGCGAATACCGCCGCAGCGTGGGTATGTAAGGTGTCATGAACAGGCTCTCGAGCTGCACGATATCGAATTCCCGTTCGGAGAGCAGCTTGATCAACCTGATGTCCACATCGGGCGAGAAGAAGCGGCTGATGTTGTAATTGTCCGCGGTGAGCAGATCGGTGAAGGCATCCACCACGTTCACGCTGGTATCAACAAAAACACCTTCGATCGCGGTGTTCTTCACATAATCCTTCGGCAGCCTGCCTTTGTCGAAAGGCTGCTTGGGTGTGCATATGCAGAGCACTTTCACCTCGTGGCCAAGATCCAGCAGGCCCCTGGTAAGGTTGTGCATCGCCTTGCTGCCACCATCGAGCGGCGGGTAGGGTGGTTTGTTACAAAGTTGAAGGATGCGCATGTCTACGCCGGAACAACGTCCGGAACCGTTCCCAGCCGCGATAATACACATCCGCATCGAAGAGCGGGCTATCGGTGGCGGCCTTCCAGGTGAGGAAAATTCCGATCGGTACCAGGATCAGCGTGCTTATCCACATGCCCGGCCATGGATCGATGCCCCCGGCGATCGCGAGTTTTTCCATGGAGAACGAAACGATGTGGAAGATGAGGAAGAAGAAGATCGCGAACACCGTTGGAAGCCCCATGCCGCCTTTGCGGATGATCGCCCCGAGCGGTGCGCCCACGAAGAAGAAGACCAGGCAGGTGAAGGCCAGCATGAACTTGCGGTGCCATTCGATCCTGAACCGCGTTACGTGTTCCAACCGCCCCTTGCGCTCTTCCAGCGACCGATCGATGAAGCTGATGTTGTTGCGCACCATGTCGATCGCCGTGTTGTAGACCTGTTCACGCTTTTCACTTCTCACCGGTGGATCGGCCTTTCCAGCCGCCATCATTGCCTCTGCTTCCGCGATCCTTCCTTTTTCGCGCAGGATGTAAAGGCTGTTCCGCAGATGTTGTTCCTGTTCTTCCGATCGCACCTGAAGCTTTTTCAGAAGGCTATCCTCCGAGAATTGAAGCTGGCCAACCGTCAACATCTTGTAATGGTCCTTGAAAAGATCCTGATCGGTGCGGTTCAGGCTCAGGCCTGAAAGGTCGAAGCGGATGATGTCCTCGTTGAATTTTCCACGCATCATGGGC
>JAEYYE010000217.1 GCA_023430945.1 Bacteroidota bacterium | reverse complement strand
GGGTATTCACTTCGACCAATGGGGGTGCCAGCTGGTCCTCGGCCAACAACGGCATCACTTCCAAGGATGTTTGGGCGATCACCGTTGCGCCGAACGATCACGTTTTTGCAGGCACCATGGGCGGTGGTGTTTTCCGATCCACGGATAATGGGAACACATGGATGTCCGTGAACGATGGGCTTGAATGGCCTTTCGTTATCAGCCTGGCCACAAATTCAAGCGGCCACATTTTCGCCGGCACCGTGGAAGGTGGTGGTGTTTTCCGATCGGTGGACAATGGCGAGAACTGGGTGCCAGTGATCAGCGGACTCACCAATTCATGGGTGACCGCATTGGCAGTGAACGAAGCGGACGAGCTCTTCGCCGGTACCTGGGGCGGTGGCATGTTCCACTCCACGGACAATGGCGATACGTGGACTGAGATCAACAACGGCCTCACAGCGCCGGCGATCGTCGCGTTGTTGATCGATGAGGATGGTAACATATACGCGGGCGCTGATTTCGGTGATGGGATCTTCGTTTCCGCTGACAACGGCGCGAGCTGGGACCCGCTTACGATCGCTACAACGAACAACGTGTATGCGATCGCCGAGGATCCGTTGGGCAACCTCTACGCGGGCACTTACGGCGACGGCATTTTCCGATCGGGAGATGAAGGAACGACATGGACGCCGATGAACACCGGGCTCACCACACCGGAAGTGCTTTCACTCGGGGTGAACGCTGCTGGCGACATCCTGGCCGGCACTTATTTCGGAGGCGGCGTTTTCCGATCCATGGACAGTGCCACTACCTGGGAGGAAAGCAACACCGGATTGATCGCCACCGATGTGCGTGCGGTCGCAGTGAACGGATCGAACCACATCTTCGCAGGCACCTACGGCGTTGGCATGTTCAGATCCACTGATGATGGTGCGACCTGGACGAAGATCAACAACGGCCTGGATGCCCATTACATCAGGACGATCGCGGTGAACGACGATGGCGACATCTTCGCCGGGGCTGACTTCGTGAATGGCGAAGGCGGCGTTTTCCGATCCACCGACAATGGCGAAACCTGGACCGATGTGAGCGGCATCATCGATACCGATGTACGTGCACTCGCGATCAATTCCAGCGGTGATCTCTTTGCGGCCACATATCCCGGCCAGGGCATGTACCGATCTACCGATAACGGTGACACCTGGACACAGATCAACTCAGGACTTACATGTCCGCAGATGTGGTCCATCGCGATCAATTCGCAGGATGAACTTTTCGCTGGAAGCGCTGGTTGCAATGAAGGGATCTTCCGATCCACCGATGGTGGCGATACCTGGGAAATGACGAGCAGTGGAATGACCTACCTGGACATCACCGCGATAGCCGTGAATTCCGCAGATGTGCTTTTCGCGAGCGGCACCAACATGGGCGGCAGCATGTATCGATCCACCGACAACGGTGAAACGTGGGAAGAGATCATCAATGGATTGACCAACGTGAACATCCAAACGATCACGGTGGATGGAGCCGATCGCGTATTCGCAGGAACTTCCGGCGGTGCTTACATGAGCACGGACAACGGCGATAATTGGATCGAGATCAACGATGGTTTGAGCACGCTCGATGTGCAATCGCTCACCGTCGACATGAACGGTGTGATCCTCGGCGGAACGAAGGGCGGCGGGGTTTTCCGTCTCGACCTTTCCGTTTCGATCGCCGATCGTGATGCTTCGATCGGGAACCTGTTCAATTTCCCGAACCCAGCCTCGACCTACACCACGATCATGTATGAAGTGGATCAACACGCACCGGTAACGTTGAGGATATTCGATCTTTCCGGAAAGGAGATCGCACGGCCGATCCAGGCGATCGCATCGCCCGGCAATAAGCGTATCGATGTGAATGTGGAGACGCTTCCCAATGGATCGTATCTCTACACGCTTCAGGTCGGTGAACGGATCGGAACCGGAAAGATCACCGTCGTGCGATAATTTCTTTAAGTCCATTTTGAAGGCCGGAAGCAAAATTTACTTCCGGCCTTCTCTTTTACTTTGGATCGATGCGAACGCAAAACCGGATCGGCAACGTAGCTCATTATGCGCTCGGCGCGCTGTTGGTCATACTAGCGCTCAATGCATTCGCTGGCGGTTTCTATGGAATGGCGGGGGCTGAAGGCGTCCCGGTGGAATGGCTGGACGGAAGCCCGTTCCCTGATTATTTCATCCCGAGCGTTTTCCTCTTCGTGGTGATCGGCGGTCTTTCCACCTTTGCTGCGATCGCCGTGTTCCGCAGAAGAACTAATGCCTACCGGTTGGCGATCGTTTGTGGTATCGTGGTGCTTTCGTGGATCGGGATCCAACTGCTGATCATCGGCAGCGTTTCGTGGATGCAACCGGCCACGGCCATCGCAGCCACTTTGATCATACTGCTCGCATCGATCGCAATGCGTAACATGAACACTGATCGCAATTAATTTTCACCCCATGGCAAAGCAGAAAAGCAGCATTTCAACGGATGAAAAAGAGGAACTTCTCCAGAACCTGAAAGAGCGGTTCGGGAAGAACATGCAACGGCATAAAGGGATCAAGTGGGATGAAGTGATGGCACGCATTGAAAAGCAGCCGGCCAAACTTCGATCACTGCAAATGATGGAAGACAGCGGTGGCGAGCCCGATGTGATCGGTCAGGACAAGAAGACCGGCGAATTCATCCTCGTGGATTGTTCACCGGAAAGTCCCAAGGGCCGGCGAAGCATCTGCTATGATCACCAGGCGCTGCTATCACGAAAGGAACACAAACCGGCAAACAGTGCGATCGGAATGGCGGAGGAGATTGGGATCGAGATCCTGAGTGAAGAACAATACAGGCAACTGCAACAACTCGGCGAATTCGACCTGAAGACCTCCAGTTGGATCCTCACCCCTGCGCCGATCCGGAAATTGGGTGGCGCGCTTTTCTGCGATCGGCGCTTCGATCATGTGTTCACCTATCACAATGGTGCGGAATCGTACTACGGTGCGCGAGGTTTCCGCGGGATGCTGAAGGTGTGATCAGGAACGAGCTGGCTCTGTGGCCTATCCAGGCTTAACTTTGAGATATGAACGTGAGGAACAGGCTTCGTAATCATTTGATCTGGCGACTTCTGCGTTTATCCACGGATAGGCTGGCAGAGGTGAATGATCTACTGGGAAAAATTGAGGCCAGACATTCCTCAAAGGAAAAGATTTTGCAATTCGCCGGTACCTGGAAAGATATGGATGCGGACTTCTATTCAGACCTTATCGATGATCTCCATACCAACCGGGCTTCCGACCGGCCAACGTTTCGCGAGTGAACGAATCCCTTGTCGATACTGACATCCTCTCTTATTATTTCAAGGGAGATCCAACGGTCATCATGGGAGGTCTCATTTCCAAAAAAGCGGATAAGCAACTTCTGGAATTCAAAGAATTCATCAACCATAATTCGCTCATTCACATTTCTGAGGATAGCGCGACCATTGCTGCGAATATTTATGCGGACCTGCGGAGCGAGGGCATTACGATCGGCACTTCGAACATATTGATCGCCGGCATCGCTATTGAGAATGAACTTATGCTTGTGACGAATAATGTGAAGCATTACTCGTCCATTAGAGGCCTGAAATTGGCTAATTGGAAAATGCAGGTGTAAGATCCACCGCAAAATTCCGATCATCGATCCTCATCTTCCTTCACTCAATGAAACAGCTCGCACTTCTGTTCATTACAACACTCGCCTTTTTCGGAACGAACGCGCAGGATGGAAAGATCCTCAGCAAGGAACCGATCATACTTGCTGATTCCCTATTCGTGCAATTCGGCAGGGCGGATAAAGCGTTCGCGGACAAGCTGCGCTCGATCGACTTCTTTCGCATCACGTACCTGTCCGATGATCTGAAAGTGACCGGCTACCTGGCCGAGCCGAAAGCTCCTGGAAAATACCCGTGCATCATCTCCAACCGTGGCGGCAACCGCGACTTCGGGCAATGGGATAGCGTGAGCATGGCCTATTTTCTCGGGCACATGGCAAGCTGGGATTATGTGGTGATCGCCTCGCAATACCGGGGCAACGATGGTGGCGAAGGCACGGAGGAATTCGGTGGAAAGGAGATAAACGATGTGCTGGCGCTGATCCCGGCACTGGCCCAATTGCCCAAAGCGGATACGTCACGGATCGGGATCGAGGGCGGCAGCCGCGGCGGAATGATGACCTATCTCGCGCTGAAGGCTTCCTGCAGATTCAAGGCAGCGGTGGTGACCGCCGGGCTGGCGAATGCGTTCAAAAGCATCGAAGCGCGGCCGGAAATGGAGAGTGAGGTCCTCGCACAACTGATCCCGGATTATCACGCGAACAAGGAGAAGGAACTCACCGCCCGATCCGCGGTGCGTTGGGCCGATGAGATGTGCAAGACCACTCCCCTGCTGATCATGCACGGCAGCGCGGACTGGCGCGTCGATCCGCCGCAGGTGCTGGAGCTGGTGCAAAAGCTGTATGCTGCGAAACATCCCACACGTTTCATTCTCTACGAAGGCGCCGATCACGGCATTCGTGAATTCAGGGAAGAAAGCTTCGCGGAGAAGAGAAGATTCTTCGATAGGTACCTGCGCGATGGTGAAAAGTGGCCCAGCCTCGATCCGCATGGAATGTGAGCCGTGATCCGCCGTGCCCATGCTTAAATTCAAGCTGAAATGGGCACGAACGCGGATCGCAAACAGGTTCTATTGAAACCGATCTTCCATGAAAAGGAAAAGCGGCTGGGCCTGTTCTTCAAATATGATGATGAATTGATCGGAAGCGCAAAGGCCGCGGGAGCGAAATGGAGCCCCGGTCTACGCTGCTGGCACCTTCCCGATGGTGGCGAAACCATGAAGAAGGTCTTCGCGGCATTCAAAGGAAAAGCATGGGTGAACGCCGATGCCGTTTTCGATCGATCGGAAGGACCAGCGGTTTCCGCGCAAGTAACGTCAACGATCGATCTCAATTCCGTTCAGAGTGATGCGCTTGAAAAGATGCGGCGCAAATTGGAGATCGGGAGATACAGCGTAAACACGATCGAAACCTATTTGAACGCCTTCAAGCAATTCCTCCTGCACTTCCCCGAAAAGCATCCCAACGATCTGCGCACGGATGCTATCGAAGCTTACCAGTACCACCTGGCCAGACGCCAGGTGAGTAACAGCTATCTCAACCAGATCGTGAACGCGATCCGGTATTTCTACAAGGATGTGCTTGGCGATGCGCAGCGCGTGAAGTTCATCGAGCGGCCAAGGAAGGAAACGAAACTGCCCAATGTGCTGAGCGAGGAGGAGGTGACCGCTATTCTGCGTAATGTGGCCAATTTGAAGCATCAATGTATACTGATGCTGATATACTCTGCGGGCTTGAGGTTGAGCGAATTGATAAACCTGAAACGCACTGATGTGATCCCGGAAAGAAAACAGATCGTGATCCGCGGGGCCAAAGGGAAAAAGGACCGGATAAGTCTGTTGAGCCAGCGGGTCCTGGAAAAACTGGACCGCTACCTTGAAGAATACAGGCCGAAGGAATTCCTGTTCGAGGGGCAATACGGCGGCCGGTATTCCGATACCAGCGTGCAGGCGATCTTCAAACAGGCGAAGGCAAAAGCCGGAATAACAGCACCCGCCACGGTTCATACCCTCCGCCATTCCTTTGCAACACATTTGCTGGAAAAGGGAACCGATCTTCGTTATATTCAGGCCCTGTTGGGGCATAGTTCCAGCAAGACCACCGAGATCTATACGCATGTCAGCACCAAGGCCCTTGGCAAGATCCGAAGCCCGCTCGATGATCTGGACCTGGGATGAAAAGTTGGGCTTTACGTGCCAAATAGTGGAATACAAACCCAGTGCGGCCCTTCCGCATAGCGGAAATAAACCCTAGATCAGGTACAACCCACAGTTATGCCCAATTTTAAGACGACAGACAGATGGATATTTTCATAGATACATCAGTAGTTTATACTGACCCTTTATGGAAAAGGAACTTTCCGGGACAACTATTAGAAGCTGCCAAAGACGGACGAGTTAGAGTTTATATAGCTGACGTTGTTTTAAGAGAGTTAAAACGAAACTTTGAAAAGCAATTAGACAAAGAGATTTCATCTATTAAC
>JAEYYE010000190.1 GCA_023430945.1 Bacteroidota bacterium | reverse complement strand
GAAGAGCACGGTGCAGTTGTCGTATTTGCGCGTATGTGCGTTGCCGTTCCGTTTCAATTCCTCGGCCGTCGATCTTGGCAGGATGTTCAAGAGCAGTTCGTCGCTGCGTTGCTTCTCCTGTGCAAGTTCGCTGGTGCGCTCCTTTACCATGCCTTCAAGTTTCTCGCGGATCCGCTTCGCGCGTTTTTCACGATAGCGGATGAAGGTGTAGATCATGCTCGCCAGGAAGAGGAAGGCGAGCACCTGCAGCCAGGTGCGTTGCCAGATCGGTGCCACGATGGTGAAGCGGTATTCGAGCGGTTGGTCAGTCCACAGGCCGCTGGCGTTGCGGGCAAGTACCTTGAAGATGTAATCACCGGGCGGGATGTTGCTGTAGATCACGCGATCGCTGGTGGTGATCGGCGACCAATCCATATCGTGTCCTTGCAACTTGTACCGGTAGCGGATCTGTTCCGGATAGGCCAGCGAAATACCGGTGAAGTTGAACGTGAGATGGTTCCTGTTGTACGGAAGTTCGAGCCCGATCGGAATGCCGTTGTACGTGGTGCCTTGGCTCCAGCGGCTCCAATCTACGTTCTCGAAGAAGAGCTGCAGCCCGGTCAGGTGGAGCTTTGGCGGTTCCTGCAGGTCCCTTACCGCCAGCGGATCATACCGTGTGGCGCCGCGCAGTGTACCGAACCACAGTGTACTGTCATGATCGAGCATCGAGGCGTTGCGGAAGGTCTCGATCCCGATGAATCCGTCGGCTGCGCCATAATGCTGCACATCAAGGATCATTTCCTGAAGCACGTCCAGCTCAAGCTGGTGGATGCCGTGGCGCGTGCCCGCCCAGATGTTCTCGTACGCATCGAGCAGAACGGAAAGCACGGTGTTGGAAGCAAGCCTCCCGCTGCCCATGCTGTTGTGTTCCGTGGAAATACTGTCAACTTTCGATCCGTTCAACCGGAAAAGCCCGTTGCCATCAGTGCCGATCCACAGGTTGCCTTTGCTGTCGCGCGTAAGCGATCGAACGCTGTGCGGGGCAAGAAGTCCGCAGGATCGGATCCCTTGGCCGGCAATGAAGCAGAGGCCCGAGCCCGATGCGATCCAGGTCGTGTCCCCATGATGGTCCAGATCGAAAACGCCGGAACGCACGGGAAGATCGCGTACCGATCCATCCTGATCCACGATGCGAAGGCCTTTGTCATGTCCGGTGAAGAGCTTTCCGCCATTCTGTGAAATGGTCTGTATCCTGCAGCCGGCCGGCGAAAGGAGCGGATCGTGTTGGAAGTTCGAGCCGTTCCAGCGGAAAACGCCCTGCGTGCCCGTTCCGGCGAGAAGGAAGCCGCGATCATCCTCACCCAGCGTGGTCACATACCGATCGGCCAGGCCCAGATCCTTTCCGATCGTGCGCAATTCGCGATCGTTCCAGACCGCTGCGCCACCGCCCAACGTGGCGATCCATAAAAGACCATCGGGTGTGCGATGGATCCCGCTCACGATGCTCGATCGCAATCCATCCCGATCGGTGAAGTGCATATACGCATCGCTCATGAACCGGCTCGCACCACCATAGAGCGTCCCGAACCAGATGGCGCCCGAGCGGTCCTGGTGCAGGGCCCGCACCAGATCGTGGCCGAGCCCGTTGGCTTCGCTGATCGAGCGAACGAATGGGATTCCGTTCCTTCGGCTGATCTGCACCGCCCCTGCCGGTGTTCCCAGCCAGATATCGCCGCTTTCCGATCGCATGATCGCAAGGATCCGATCGGAGGGGAGTGCGATCGGCTGCAACCCGATGGAGCGATCGGCGGGGGGAAGAAGCCCGAGATCGTTCGTGATCTCCACAAGACCATGCGCGGTGCCCGCGAGGATGCCGTTCGCATCGGCGAAGAGTGAAAGGATGTTCTGCTCCGGAAGTTCATGCTGCAGGATCCGTTCCCAATGATCCTTTTGCTTCACGTATAGTCCGTCGGCCGTGCCGCAGATCAATCTGCCATGCGCATCCTCGGCAAGGGAGGTGATCAATGCATCGGTAAGTCCGGGTGTTGGATCCTTCATTGCTTTTTCCCCCGCGATCCTCCAGATCCCGTTGGTCGATGTCGCGATCCAGACATCGCCTTCCTTGGTAATGACGATCTTCTGGATCGCTCCGGTGGAAGTATCCCCGGGAACTACGGTGAAAGGGCGATCGGCAGTCATGCGCACGACGGCGCCATTGCGGCAACCGATCCAGATCGATCCATCCGTGGCGCATTGGAGGGCGGTGATATCATCGTTGGGAAGACCTTGTGCACGCCCGAAATTCCAGAAGCGCACACCATCGGTTCGCGAAACACCTTCGTTGGTACCGATCCACAGGTAACCGGCGGTATCCTCGCACAGTGCGTTCACCGTTGCGCTGGGCGCGCCGTGCTCGAGCGAATAGGTGCGCAGATCGTATTGCTGGGCGCCGAGGAAGGTCGCATGCAACAAGGCGACGAAGCACCATGGAGCGATGCGCGCGAACATGGGCCGGAAGTTAAAGCGCGCTACCTAATACCGTGCCAATCGGGTTTGTAAAACCTGTTTTCATGGCCTTAACTTTAAGCGTCCTCAAACCAAAATTTTCCCATCATGAATATCACTTTCAATGAACTGCGGCGGATCAAGGACAGCCTTCCCGATGGGAGCATCCACCGCATAGCGAAGGAACTGGACCTGAACGTGGAGACCGTGTGGAACTATTTCGGTGGATACAATCACCCGAACGGTTATCCGATGGGAGTGCATCTGGAAGGTGGGCCCGATGGCGGAGTGGTGGCTCTTGACGATACCAGGATCCTGGACCTCGCGAGCAAGATCATAGATGAGCAGTATGCGCATTCTTGATCGCCTGAGGTGAGGAAAAAGGAACAGCGGGCCGCTTCGGGGGCCGCTGTTCCTTTTTCCGATCGGAGCTTATCGTTCCAACACGTGGAATTCCACGCGCCGGTTGATCGCGCGGTTCGCCTCTGAATCGTTCGGCACGAGCGGCCTGCTTTCGCCGTACCCTTTCCAGGTGAGCCGCTCCTTCTCGATATCCTTCTTCACAAGGAAATTCACCACGGCTTCAGCGCGGGCGGTGCTGAGCTTTTCATTGTACGCTTCGGTGCCTTCATCATCGGTGTGCCCTTCGATCTCCACGCGCAGGAAGGGATAATCGGTCATCAGGTCCACCAGCTTGATCAATTCCTTTTCCGATCCGGGCACCAGTTCCGATCGATCGAATTCGAACTGCACATTGTCCAGGCGGACGCGGGTTCCCACGTTCGGTTCCACCTGGTGGATATCCACATCATTGGAGCTTGCATGCTGAACAGGCACTTCCCGTGGCGGGGGAGGGACCGATTCATTCGGTCTCGGTGAAAGCTTTGCGTCGGGTGGCGCAAGGCGCACGTTCACATCATCGATGTAGTAATAGCCACCACGTTCGCCTTCCGGGAGTTTTTCATGCCGTGTGGCATCGTCGCCATAGAAATTGCCGATCAGGATGTATTTCTCCGATCCATCCGCTTCGAAAACGCCGCTCACCTTGTGCCATCCACCTTTCACCACCTTCTCTTCGTTCACGGTAGGTGTGATGTAGAGCGGAAGCCGGTCGCGTGTGCTCACGGGCACATCGGTGATCAGGATGCCGATGTTGTTGCTGGCCTCATTGCTGCGCGCCGCACGCAGGACCCAGCATTCGGCGATGTATTTCCGGCCGGCCTCGAGCGGCTCCATCAATTCCGCCTGCAGGTATTCGTGCCAGTAGGTGGGCGTATTTCCTTTTCCGTAGATCTTGATGCCGGCCATGCAACTGCCCGATCGCGGTGATTGCGAGCCATTGCTGTGTTTTGAAGGGTGGGCCCAGCATTTCGGATCGTTCTGCGTGCTGAAATGATCGGGCGTGGTCTGCGTGGGTGAATTCCAAGCCTCAAGGTTCTTGTTGAACTTGGCCACGTCCTGCGTCCAGCTGCAGTACAGCCGCTCCGATACCTCGAATCCAGGGTTCGGTACCAGGTTCGGCATGGTATCGTTCAACAACGCCCGCTGCAGAGCCGTCTGCGCGATCGCTAGTACCGGAGTGAAGGAAAGGATCGTGATCGCGAGCGATCGGCAGAACTTCTTCATGGATCAAAAGTATCCGGCCAATAAGCTGGCCCATCGGCCGTCCAATTGCGCTTTTCACGATCTGTGGTGGATCGTTCCGATCTTCGCGCCCCTTTTGGCGGAGAACGGTGACATGAAGGCCCGCGAGATAGTCCATCTGGTGAAGGAAAGTCTTCGCGGCAGCGAGGATCGCGACTACACGGCGATCGGCGTGAGAAAGGCGATCGTGCTGCTGAGCATACCGATGGTGCTGGAAATGGCGATGGAATCGTTGTTCGCGCTGGTCGACATCTTCTTCGTGAGCAAGATCGGCGTGAATGCCGTGGCCGTGGTGGGGTTGACCGAAAGCGTTCTCACGATCATCTATTCGCTCGCATGGGGGCTTGGCATGGGCATAACGGCGGTGGTGGCGAGGCGTATCGGTGAGAAGGATGCGGCCGGTGCTGCGCGATCGGCCATGCAGGGCATGCTGCTCACCGTGATCATCGGTGTGGCGCTTGCGATCCCCGGCCTTTTCTATGCGCGTGATATCCTTCAATTGATGGGCGCGGAACGAACCGTGATCGACGAAGGGATCGGTTACATGCACTGGATGCTGGGCGGTAACGTGGTGATCCTGCTGATCTTCTCGCTCAATGCGATCTTCCGTGGAGCCGGTGATGCGGCGATCGCCATGCGATCGCTCTGGCTCGCCAATGGCATCAACATCATTCTCGATCCGTTCCTGATCTTCGGTTGGGGGCCGTTCCCTGAAATGGGCGTGGTGGGTGCGGCGATCGCCACCAACATCGGCCGGGGCATCGGTGTAAGCTACCAGCTTTACCATCTCTTCAACGTTAAGAGCCGGATCGATCTTTCACGGATACCGCTGCGCGTTGACCTTCCGGTGATGTTGAACATCATTCGGATCTCCGCCGGTGGGATCGCACAATTCCTGATCCCTTCACTGAGCTGGCTGTTCCTGGTGCGGATCGTTGCAACGTTCGGCAGCGCGGCGGTCGCTGGTTATACGATCGCGGTGCGGATCATCATCTTTTCGCTGCTTCCTTCCTGGGGAATGGCGAATGCCGCGAGCACACTGGTGGGGCAGAACCTTGGCGCGAAGCAACCCGATCGGGCGCAGCGATCGGCGTGGCTTTGCGGGCATTACAACATGATCTTCATGGTGAGCGTGGCGATATTCTTCTGGATCGCAGCACCCTGGGCGCTCGAGTTCTTCACAAGCGATCCGATCGTTTCCGAATACGGGATACTCGCCTTGCGGATCGTGTGTCTCGGCTATTTCTTCTATGGCTATGGAATGGTGCTGGCCCAGGCATTCAACGGTGCAGGCGATACGGTCACACCCACGATCATGAACATCATCTGTTTCTGGATCATCGAGATCCCGCTCGCGTGGTTCCTCGCGAAGATCCTGGGCTGGGGTGTGGAAGGCGTGTTCGCTTCCATCGCGATCAGCGAAAGTGCGCTTGCAGTGCTTACCGGCTGGATATTCAGCCGTGGGAAATGGAAATTGGAACAGGTGTGATCAGTTCGCCGGCAGGCCTGATCCATCCTCGTACATGTGCGCCGGTATGCTCTGGTCATCCTTGAAATAGTACACCGGGCCGAATTTGTGCGCCACGCGGCGGTACTCATGCATGTAACCGAGTTCATTCACGATCCGCACGATCGTGGTCACTTTGTTTGCCTCAACGATCAATTCCTCCTGACGGCCGAATTGCATGGGATCGACCTGTTTGAATTCATGCCCGGTGCGGTTGCTGCCTGACGGAAGCCGGTAGCCCGTTGATGCAGGTTTGGCGGATGCCTGGATGGGAGTTTCCGATGCGATCGCCCGATCACCAGGTGCAGGCCCCGAGACTTCTTCTGCCGCAGGTGCTGGAGCGACGTGTCCAACGATCGGTTCTTCAGCGATCGGTTCTTCGATCGGTGCCGGATCTTCCGCTTCTATCACCGGCGGTTCGCTCACCGTTACGGTCTCAACTTTGGCAGCCACCGGAGCGGCCGGAACGAATGCCACAGGTTCGGGTTCGATCGTGATCGCATTCAATTCGATCGGATCTGCTTCCGGCTCGGATCGCACGGGAGGTTCTGCGT
>JAEYYE010000118.1 GCA_023430945.1 Bacteroidota bacterium | reverse complement strand
TTCACAGTGCTGGTGAGCGCTTGGATCACACGAACGCCATTGCGCATTTCACCGAGCAGTTCCGGTAGATCGCCGCTGCGCAGCCGACTCTCCGTGGTGTTCAAGCGATTCTCGAAATTGAGCGAACTGCTGAAACCGATCTGGTCGTACCAACGTGATGGAGCGGCTGGTTCCCGCAACATCTGGATCGGGAAGATGCGTTGCAGGTTGATCGTTGCCGCCGGCAGTGTGAAGTTGTAGATCGAATCGGTCTGCGTATGCCGCGCGTTCAGTGTGAAGCTGTATGGCCGCGCAGGCCAAAGGTGCGTCCAGCTGATGTTGCTCTGGAACGTGTTGCTCAAATAATCGTTCAGGTTGCTATTGAGGTTATTCCTGAAGTTGTTCTTGGAGCCAAGGTTCACGCTGGCGGTGAACCGATCGGTGAGGCTTGCTTTCGGATCCACGAGATGGTTCCAGCGGATGAAGAAGTTCGTTTCCCTGCTGAAATCGGGGAATTCGGGATCGCTCCGCAGCAATGTGCTCCGGCTCAGATCGAGATTCCCTGAGAAACGATAACGCGACTTGTATCGCGTAACACTTCGCAGCCCCCAACTGCCGCGGCTGTAGATGTCCCCTGTGATCTGCTGATCGAAATGATCGCTGATCGGGATGTAGTATCCACCGTTCAGCAGAAAATACCCGAGTTCATCCGAAACGCCATAGGTCGGGATCAGTATGCCGCTCGATCCGCCTTTCTTGTTGGGAAAGAATCCGAAAGGAACAGCGATCGGTGTCGGGATCTTTCGGCCGAATTTCATGTACGCCGGGCCGCTGACGATCTTATCATCGGGGATCACGATCATCTTGCTCACCTTGAAATGGTAATGCGGATAAGGCCGGTCGCAGGTGGTGAGCATGCCGCCTTTGCTGTGTACTTCCGCATTCGATAATCGCTTGCTCAGTGACGCGTGCACCCAGGTCTCCTGTTCCTGCGTGCGCACCTCGCGGATCAATCCTTGCTTCGTTTTGAAATTGTAACGGATGCTGTCCGCTTCGATCGTATGGCCTTCCTGAACGAAGTTGGGTTTGCCCACTACCTTGCCGGTACTGTCCGGTACACCAAAAGCCATCGCTTCCTCGTTCTTGAAACTGAAGCTGATCCGCTCGGCGGTAAGTTGAACATCACCATACTTCACCGTTGCCGCACCGAAGAGGTATACTGTTTGCTCAAGCAGATCGTAACGGATGCTGTCACGTGCGGAATATTCCACCTCCTGTTCCAGCGCCTGCCCGCACACCGGGATCTGCCACCACATCAACAGCGAAATGATGAAAACTGCACCAGACCTCCAGGCCTTCTGCAGGCGCCACAGGTTAGCTTCGTGCCGTGAGGGCCGGATGCATGGCGGTGGGGTCATCTTCCTGCTTCCCTTTCGGGAAGGCGGGCCGAAAATTACGCATCGCCTTCCGCGGGGCATGGAACGATCGGGAAAGGCCATGAAGTATCTGTTCTCGTGCATCGCGCTCTTCGCCTTCATCTTCGGGCTCCACGCCCAGGGGCCCGGCGCCGATCCCAACCGGATCCGCACGGTGGTGATCGATGCGGGCCACGGCGGAAAGGATCCCGGTGCGATCGGGAGCGACCGTTACAAGAGTACCGAGAAGGATATCGCGCTTAGCGTTTCGCTCCTGGCAGGCAAGTACATCAAGGAGGCTTTTCCCGATGTGCAGGTAATCTACACCCGTGAGGACGATCGCTTCATCGAGCTCATGGAACGATCCATGATCGCCAACCGCGCAAAGGCCGATCTGTTCATCAGCATCCATTGCAATTCCAATGAGAAGAAGGATCCGATCGGCAGCGAAACGTTCGTGATGGGTCTGCACAAGACCGAGGCGAACATGAAGGTGGCGATGAAGGAGAACGCCGCGATCCTGTTGGAGGAAGACCATCAATTGAAGTACGATGGATTCGATCCGAAGGATCCTGAAAGCATCATTGCGCTCAGCCTGCGCCAGAACGTTCACCTGGACCACAGCCTTCTATACAGTTCACTTGTGCAGAAACAATTCCGTGAGAAAGTGGGCCGTTCCGATCGGGGCGTGAAGCAGGCGGGTTTCCTGGTGATCAGCTACACCACCATGCCGGCGGTACTTGTGGAACTTGGCTTCCTCAGCAATCCAGCCGAGGAGGATTTCCTTCAAAGCTCGAAAGGCCAGGACTACATGGCCAGCGCGATCTACCGCGCGTTCAAGGAATACAAGGTGATGATGGAAGGCGTTTCAACCACGCCGGCGGTGCAGGCAAAGCCTGAAGAACAGCAACAGGAAGCTCCAGAACCGCCGGTCACGATCGCGGATGGCGTTCGCTTCAAAGTGCAGCTGGCCACATCCAGTTCGCGGATCGGTACGAAGGCCGAACAGTTCAAGGGAATGAGCGGCGTGGAGGAGCACGAAGGTGCCGGACTATTCAAATATACCGTGGGCAACGAGCCTACGCTGAACGACGCCCGGGTGCTGCAGCAGAGCTGCAAGGAGAAGGGTTTCGAAGGCGCGTTCATCGTGGCTTTCCGCAATGGCGAACGCATCGACCTTCAAGAAGCAGTTAAATTAGCGCAGGGTCACTGAAGCGGGTCCTCCTGAATGAAGATCAAAAAAGAGTATACCATAGCATTGATGGTCCTGGCCGGTATCGGCCTTCTTATTTTCGGCATCAACTTCCTGAAAGGTCTTGATCTGTTCCAGAAGCGCAACGTCTACCACGCGCTGTACAACGATATCACGGGGATCAACGAATCCACGCCGGTATTCTACAATGGCTTCAAGGTGGGCCAGGTGATCAGCACCGAATTGATGACCGATGGATCGGGACGGATCGCAATTGGTTTTCAATTGAACGAGGAACAACTGAAATTCCCGAAGGACACCAAGGTTCAGATCTACAGCGCGGATCTTTTCTCCCGTTCGCTCAAACTACTGATCGGTGAAAGCAATGTGCCAGCCCAGCCTGGCGATACGCTCGAAGGCGATGCGCAGATGACGCTGACCGATGCGGTGAGCTCGCAGATCGATCCGCTGAAAAAACGTGCCGAGAGCATGATCGCCAACGTCGATTCATTGCTCACGCGACTGCAGTTGATCCTGAACGATGAGGCGCGCGACGACATCGATGCAGGATTCACCAGCATTCGTAAAACCCTTGATGCCCTGCACCGATCGGCGGAACGGATCGATGCGTTGATCGCGCAGGAAAGCGCTTCGATCGGCATGGTGGTGGAGAACCTTGAAAAGGTCTCAAGCAACCTGGTCGCTTACAATGAAGGGATCGTGAAGATCCTGAACAACATGGATACGGTGACGTCTTCGCTCGCCGCCGGACAGCTGGACAGTATAATGCATAACATGAGCGCGAGCAGTGAACGGTTGCGGCTCATGATGGATCGGATGGAGAACGGTGAGGGCACGCTCGGCGCATTGCTGAAGAACGATACGCTTTACACGAATCTGGAATCGGCGAGCCGTGAACTGGACATGCTGCTGGAGGATGTGCGGCTGAATCCCAACCGGTACGTGAACATCTCGCTGATCGGCCGATCGGACAAATTGCCCAAGTTGAGCAAGAGCGATGTTGAACGCATAAAGACTTCCATTCAGGAGGATGTGAAGGAATGACGTTCACGATCGCAAACCTCGTCTTCGTTCTGCTTCTGGCGTTCGCCATCTTCTGGTTCGCCCGCAACATCGGCCGGATCCGTCGCAACATATTGCTGGGCAGGGATGAGGACCGCACCGATCGAAAAGCGGAGCGCTGGGCGATCATGGCGCGCGTGGCTTTGGGGCAAAGCAAAATGATGATGCGCCCCGTGGCGGGCGTGATGCACATCCTGATCTATCTCGGGTTCATCATCATCAACATCGAGATCCTGGAGATCATGATCGATGGGATCTTCGGAACACATCGGCTCTTCGCTTTCCTCGGTGGCTTCTATTCCTTCCTGATCGGGTTCTTCGAGATCCTGGCGTTGCTGGTGATCATTGCGTGCGTGGTCTTCCTCGCGAGAAGGTACGTGATCCGGATCGCGCGTTTCTGGGGCTATGAGATGACACGCGGTCCGCAGCGCGATGCCACCATCATCCTGGTTTCCGAGATCCTGTTGATGCTGGCTTTCCTCAATTGGAACGCGGCGGATCAAACCCTTGCACAACGTGGTATCGAGCCATACATCGAAGCTGGTGCATTCCCGATCAGCGGCTGGTTGCAGCCCTTGTATGCTTCTCTTCCGGATGGATCATTGATATTAATGGAACGCTTCTACTGGTGGTTCCACATCGTTGGTGTGCTCGCCTTCATGAACTATCTGGTCGTAAGCAAACACCTGCACATCGCGCTTGCTTTCCCGAACGTGTGGTACAGTAAGCTGAAGCCGCGCACTGAAATGAAGAACATGGATCGGGTAACTGAAGAAGTGAAGCTCATGCTCGATCCATCGCTTCCGCCGCCGCCCGCACCCGATCCCAACGCACCACCCGATCGTTTTGGCGCGAAGGATGTTTTCGATCTGAGCTGGAAAAGCCTGCTGGATGGTTATTCATGCACCGAATGTGGCCGCTGTTCAAGTGAATGTCCAGCCACCATCACCGGCAAATTGTTGAGCCCGCGCAAGATCGTGATGAACACACGCGATCGGATCGAAGAAGTGGGCCGCAACATCGATCGCAACGGAAAGTTCGAAGATGATGGAAAGGATCTTCATTCCTGGATCAGTGAAGAGGAATTATGGGCCTGTACCACATGCAACGCATGCACGCTGGCCTGTCCAGTGAACATCGATCCGGTGCACATCATACTGGAGATGCGCCGTTACCTCGTCATGGAACAAAGCCGCACGCGCCCCGCGCTCACCAGCATGTTCACCAATGTTGAGAATAACGGCGCCCCATGGCCATTCGGCCCGGATCGAAGATTGGAGTGGGTGGAGAAGTAAATATCCAATGATCAATAGCCAACTCTCAATGATCAAGTGCGCGACCATCCAGAATAGTGATAAGAGCTCAGGCAGCGTCACATTTACATTGGATATTGAACATTGGATATTGGATATTGCATGAGCACGCTCCAGATAAGAACAATGGCCGAGTATGCCGCCGCCGGCGAAGCTCCCGAGGTGCTCTTCTGGGTCGGTTGCATGGGCAGTTTCGATGATCGTGCGCGGCGTATCACCAAGGCCTTCGCAAAACTGTTGAACGCTTCCGGGGTGAAATTCGCGGTGCTTGGATCGGAGGAAAGTTGCACGGGCGATCCGGCACGACGCGCCGGCAACGAATTCCTGTTCCAGATGCAGGCGATGCAGAATATTTCCGTATTGAACGGATACGGGATCAAGCGGATCGTTTCAGCCTGTCCGCATTGTTTCAACATCTTGAAGAACGAGTATCCTGCGTTGGGTGGTTTCTATGAAGTGATGCATCACACGCAATTTCTGAACGCTCTTCTCAAAGAGGGAAGGTTGAAGGTTGAAGGCGGTACTTTCCGCGGAAAGAGGATCACATTCCATGATCCCTGTTACCTCGGGCGGGGAAATGGTGAATACGAAGCGCCGCGCGAACTGCTGGAAAAGCTCGATGTGGAACTGGTGGAGATGAAACGCAGCCGCGCACACGGCCTTTGTTGCGGCGCAGGCGGCGCACAGATGTTCAAGGAGGCCGAACCGGGCAAAAGGGAGATCAACATCGAGCGCTCTGAAGAAGCGATCGGGACCGGTTCCCAGATCATCGCCGCCGGTTGTCCGTTCTGCAACACCATGCTCACCGATGGTGTAAAACATTTCAACAAGGAAACTGTTGTACAAGTAAGCGATCTCGCCGAATTGATCGCGCAGGCCGCCGATCTTTGATCGGATCCAGGGCTGTCGTATAATTGTCCTGCAGCGGTACGAAAGTTGAGATCGGTGAGTAAGAAAATCCAAAGCTCCAGGCCATGACAACAGCAGCACCTTCCATTGCAAAGACCATCGCAGAGATGCCTGTTCATGCACGCATCTGGGTCTACAAGACACCGCGTTCACTCGGGCAGGCGGAGCAGAAGCTCGTGCGTGAGCGGGGAGCCGAATTCGCCGCAGGCTGGGCCGCGCATGGCGCTCCGCTGGATGCATGTGTGGATGTTCTTCATGATCGGTTCGTAGTAATAGCGGTTGATGAGGAACAGGCCCATGCATCGGGTTGCAGCATCGATAAAAGCGTTGGTTTCATCAAGCAACTGGAGTACGACCTGAACCTCATGCTCACCGATCGGATGATCGTGATCTTCGACCAGGATGAAAAGATCGTAAGCTGTCGTTTGCAGGAACTTCCGGATCTCATCAAGGAAGGGATCATCACCGGCGATACCATGATCTACGATGATCTGGTGGGCACGATCGGCGACCTGCGCGAGCGTTTTCATGTGCCGCTGCGCGAGAGCTGGCTGCAGCGCTACCTGTAGATCCGTACCGTTTACCCGATCGGGTATGGAAAACTCCTTGCGTTCCGGCGGATCATTTCCGCCGTGTATGGCCAACTTCGTGGCTGCAAAGCATAACGTGACCAGGTAATGGAGAACGATCAGAGGTGGAGCGCACTTTACCACGGCTGGGTTGAACTGCTCACATTGTTCGCGATGTTGCTCGTGGCGCTGGTGATCCTCGGCTGGTGCTATAATCGCGGTTTCCGGCCGGCGGATCGCGGGGCGGTGGTGGGTTGGTTCCCGCTCGTGGTCGCATTCGGCATCGTGATCCTGTTGCGGCAGATCGGTTCGTCCTTCGTGCTCGCTGCGATCATTGCCGGTGGCATGCTTATCGGTGGTTTCCTCAGCCGAATCACACACCCCGGTGGTCTTTGGATCCCGATCGTGATCCTCGCGGCTTTGCTCGGCCTGGGCCTCAACCTCAGCGCCCTGATCTTCACGTTCGCCACTGCACTGATCCTTCTTCTTACCGCACGGCCGGCCGCACGATGAAGCGAAGGGACAAGGGCATCAGCAATGCGTGGTCGTTCCTGCTGGGTTTCGTGATCCTTACCGTGGTGGTACCCGGTGTGCTCATCGGTCCGGCACGCGCCGTGCGCCTGATCGGATCGGCGGTCTCTTCCACCATTTTGCAGACTCCATCACAACCGGAGGAAGTGGTCGCTGGTGGGCAGCAACTCCCGATCGTCGATATCGCCGATCCGGGCACGGAGCTCGTCATCAATGATATCCATTTCCCGATCCGATCGATCGGAACGGCCGGTGATCGCACCATCATCGAGATCGACAGCAGTTCAAGAACGCCTTTCGGGCCGTTCACGAAATTGGTGATCGAGTCTCCTGGTGCCGATCTGCTCGGCGGGCCGCTGGCATTGTGGATCGCCGGGCGGATCGGTGTGCCGATCCCCTTCCATACGTTGGTGCAGCTTCATCGCGATGGGAGCGATGTCGGCGTTCATCAATTGAAGGAATACGTGGATCACACGTTCGAGCGGGATCGCAACCTCACCGGTTCGGATGTGAACGTGGTACGCGTGAAGGATGGACTTGATCCGGAGATCGATCCATGGGGATCTACCGATCATTGGGATCTTCCAGCCGATGGGGATGCTGCGAAGCAATTCACTTCACTCATCGAAGTGATCAACGATTCCCTGATCACACCGGCCGATCGCCGTTCGCAAATGGAACTTCTGATCGAAGTGGATGCCTTCAACGCGTTCCATGCCGCAGCGTTCATGCTCGGTGCCACACGCGAGGATCCGGCATCGATGGTGCTGGTGCTCGATCCGCGCACGCTGAAGTATTATCCTGTGCTGACCGACGCGCCATTGGTACCATCGGCTGATGGAACGATCGCGGGCGAAGGTTACCTCATCGAGAAACGCATGATGGCGATCTCAGACTGGCGCTCTCAGCGCGACGGGCTTGTGAAGGATGCCCTGCAGGAGATCCACGCCAGTGGCGCCTTCGATCGGAAACTTACCGCACTTTCGGGATCGGTAAGGCCTTCGGCGAAGGCCGTCGGCAACTCGCGCCGCCCCTTGTTCAGCATGCAGGGTTCCGCATCCAGCGCGGGCTTGCAATGGTCCGCTGACGATATCCGCAAAAGGGTGGCCGCGCATTGGGACCGGATCCTTCCGGTGGTTTCCGGTGGAACAATTCCTTCCGATCCAGTAACACCATGAGCAGAGGGGAGAAGTTCAGGAAAGTAGGGATGATGGGCGCATTGATCGGGCTCATGATCACGGCGGGGCTTGTGGTCGCGGTATTCTCGTTGCTTCCGCATTCAGTGCTTCAAGGTGAATGGCCGCTCAACATCAGTGCTTCCGAAGTGATGAAGTATGCAGAGGTGGCGGATGTGCGACGTGTTGAACAGCAATTGAAGGAGCCACAGGGCGAAGCGTACATCATCGGCGCATCGCAAGGTTCCGGTGAATGTCTTTACGATCAGCATGGATCGCAGTGGGAATGGCGTTGGTTCGAAGCACCGGGTTTCGGCGATTCCGTGCAGGTGCGGCCCTCTACGACGATCGATGGCGGTTACGAGCTCCGGTTCAAGGAACTTGCGCCGTTCCGTGGACAGGATGGCATCATCATTTCTCCTGCGAGGCCGGAGGACATCCGTTTGAAATACGCGGAAGTGCTCGCCACGAAGCTCGGTCTGGCCACACCGGCGATCTCGTTCGTGCGGGTGGTGGCCTGCGGAAAGGAACAACGCACACACCTCGTGGAGGAAACGATCGGCGAAGGTTTTCTTGGCCGCAGGCGCTTCAATGAAGCGATCCTGTTCAAGGACAGTTTCGATCCCGACCGGCCCGATCGGATCTTTCCCGAAGTGATCGGCGACACGGCCCATTCCTCCATCCTTCGATCGATGCTCGCGTTGCTCAACGAGGATGCGGAGGCGGGCAGGCTCGATCGCATGGCGCACGCAGTGGATGATCGTGCGCTCGCCGGATGGATGCTGATGCATTGGCTGGAGGGATCACCAGAGCCGTTGAAGCAGGAGAATTACTTCGCCTTCCAATGGAATCGCGGCAGGACCACGCCTCTCCATCGCGCTTCGCGTGATCATGCGTCAACTGATACGCTCACTTCGGGCGAGATCGGTGCGAACGTGTTCACCCCATGGGTGAAAGTTCAGTCTTTCCAGGCCACGTTCAACAATGTGCGGAACGAACTGCTCGCCGATCGCGCGGGGATCGAGGAAGCTTTCGCGGCGGTGGATACCACCTGGCTTCCCGTGCTCGCGAACGATGCGCCATCGGCCGAGGTGAAGGCGATCGCCGATCGGATCAAGCAGGAAATGTTCACGCGCCTGGAACAGGGTGATGCGCTCGCATTCTTCGATCGGCCCATGGTGAAACCCGCTGGTTACGCCACATTGATGAAAGGGCAGGAAGTGGCGAAGCGCTATTGGCCCACGGAGAGCGACATCGATGTGGTGCGCGCGATCGCCGAGAAATACAAGGGAAGGATCCATGGCGATTCGATCGTCTTTCCGCGCGGCAAATATTTCATCGATGAGGACATCATTCTGCCGAAGGGTTATGGGTTGATCCTACTTTCCGGCGCACGCATCACCATGGCGCCCGATCGGAATATCCTGGTGCAGGGCCCGCTGCACATCCGCGGTTCGCGGTTGAATCCTGTGTTCATCCGGCCCGGAGGCGGGGCATTCGGTACGATCGCGGTGTTCGGCGATGGTGAAACGAAATGCACGGTGAACGGTCTGCAGATCTCCGGCGGACGCGGTGCACGCATCAATGGCGTGCAACATCCGGCGATGCTTTCGATCCAGGATGTGGCTTCGACCCATTCCTCCGATTGCATCTTCAGCGCACCGGCCGGTGAACTGGCGATGTTCGTGCAGGGCGGTTCGTTCACCATGGAAGAGAACGTGATGCTGGCGAGCGCGCTTGAAGTGCGTGATGTGGCTGGACGGATCGTCAAAAGCAACTTCCAGAACGTACGCGGTGGGGCAGCGCTCTCGATCAATGCATCGCGCTTGCAGGTCGAGGAAAGCAGCTTCATCTCGAATACCGGAACAGCGATAGCGGCCATGGATGGCAGCAAAGTATTGGTGCGCGGATCGCAGGTGAACAATTGCGGGCTTGCGATCCTTGCGGCCGATCTTGCTGAAGTGCATGTTCTTGAGAACACGATCGCCGGGAATCGCACGGCGTTCTCCGCGAAGCGAACGAAACCTGCGTATGGGGGCGCCAAAATCTTCGTTTACAGCAATGATCTGCAGCGGAACGGCAACGAACGTGATGCCGATGAACATTCCACGATCAGCGATGCCGAACGTTTCGATGAACGGGTGATGCAGGATCAGGTGCAGTGATCAGCGCGTCGTTTCAGGCACCTCGATCGCTGCACTGTTGCCGGTCCGATCGAAGATCGATCCACGATCCACCGGCCGTTCGCCGCCACGCCACACCGCACCTTTCAACCGCAATTCCTCCGGTGGAACTTTTTCCAGCGGGTACAAGGTGGCATCGGGCCGTTCGTGGAAAGTGATCGTATGGATCGCACCTTCCTTCAGCGAGACATCGATCCGGCTGCAATCCGCGCGGTTCACACCGATGATCTCCTGCTTTCCATCCTTTTCCTCACGCGCGAAATAGACCGTCCGGCTGTTGCCTTCCGCGGTGATCCTGTCCAGTTCACCTTCCTTGAAATATCCGGTGATCGTTGTTCCCGTGACCTGATCGAGATGCACGCTATCCGCCTGCGATAGCATGAACGCGTTGCGCTGCACGTACAAACGGTAAGGCTGCTGATCGCGCATCTGAATGTCGATCCGATCGCCGGTGATCTGGTCGCTGCCGCTCCAGAGTGCCGGTCGCCGGATCATGCGGATCACGCTGTCCGCTTCACTGTAGATCAACGTATCGCAAACGCCCTGCATATCGCTTTTGAAGAATCGCACGCCGCGATGCGCCTGGATGGTCCTTGTGATGCCGCTGCTGTCCGGGCGGGTGAAAAGTGTGTCGGCGTGCAGGAACAGCGTGTCCTCTTCCATCATCATCACGAGCTCCGCATGGCCCGTGATCATGCTGCGATCGGTGATCTCGTTGTACAGGCCATGATCGCCTTTCGCGACCATTTCACTTGCGGTATCGCTGATCATCACATTGCCCCACGCCTTGCCGATCGCCGTGGCCTTTTCGTAGTGGATGCTGTCGCCTTCGAGCAGCCTGCCCTTGGAAAAAATGCTCGATCGTTCGGTGAGATCCGCCCGATCGGTCTTCGTATCGAATTCGCCGCGGGTGGTGCGTATGATCGTGCTGTCCTGCGTGATCGTGGTGGGACCGAAGAACCTGGCGACGCCCGTGTTGGTGGCGTAATGCATCGTATCGCTCGTGATCGTGCGTTCTGGATGCGCGAGCACCACGTTCCGGCTGAAGATGAAGTTCTGCGTGGCGCTGTTGTAGATGCCCGCTTCGCTGGTGAGCGTGCTGTTGTCGATCCGGCTTACGAGCGTGCCGCCCTGTGTGTAGATCGCCTGTTTGCTCCGCAGATCGTAGGTCAATGCGGGTGTGGTGAGTTCCATGTCCTTATCCCGCAGCCGCACGTTGCCTTCGAGCCGCGCGATCCGCTCGGGACCTGAATAATCCAGCCGATCGCCGTTGAGGAAAAGACTGTCACCCTGATCGATCGCGACGTTGCCGAACGCCTTCATTGTTTGATCGTCGTACAGGTAGGCGCTATCACAACGCATCACCGCACCTTCATGCCTGAAGCGCACATTTCCCTGCAACCGCTGTGCACCGGGAGCATGCTGTTCATCGAACTTCCAGACATCGGCGTTCACGATCTCGATCTTGGCCTGGGCGTTCAGGAACGATGCACATGAGATGATGACGAACGAAAGGATCCACCGGAACATGGCAGGCCTGGATGACAAAGTGCGTACCATGCGGCCGATCGTGGTCTTCAGTTCATGGAGACGCCGGGCAGTTTTCGCATCTGGCGATAATGCATGCTCAAGCGCTCGAGCAATCTGCGCATGTGTCCTTCGGCCTCCGCCGTGCTTTCACTCACTTCCCGATCCTGCGCGCGCAGCACCATCACGCCGTAGATCGCGGTGAAGGAAGTTTGGATCGGGCCATCGGCGTTCTCACCGGCCTGCTTCTGCAATGCCTTTATGCCAGGTTCCGCCGCGTTGTACAGGGCCGTATAATCCTCATCATTGAACACCTCGATCAGCGATCGGTGCAGGTATTCCAGTTCGCTCATCACTTCATCCACCTCGGCAAGATGGCCCTGCTCCTCTATGCCCTGTTCCTTCATGCTGTCGATCAACCCATGGTACCATTCGCGGGCTTCATCGCGTGTCTCTTCATCGGCATCCATGGGATCGATCAGCAGTTCCTCCACGCGTGCAAGATCGAATTTGTTCGCGCGCATCAGGTCCTCGATGTGCCACATGCTGATCACGTACGCGGCGACATTGTCAGACTTCTTTGTTCCTAATGGATCGAACATGTTCCGATCATTTCGACGCCTTGGAATTGCTGTGGCGCTGGTTCAATCCGTTCACCACATCGGCGGTGATATCAAGTTCATTGTTGCCCACCCAGATCTGGCCACCTTCCTGAATGCTGAAGATGTAATCGAAGCTTGCGCGCTGGTTGTATTCCTTGAGGAAATCCTCCACTTCCTTCGCGATCTCCCCGAGCATTCTCATCTGCAGTTCGTCGATCCGGTCCTGGCTTTTCATGCGCAATTCCTGGATCTGCATCTCCAATTTCTGGAATTCCTCCTGATCGGCCTGGATCTGTGCCTGCGTGCTGTAAGTATGATCCTTTGTGGCCAGTTCCTGCGCGCGGCCTTGTGCGCGCTGGATCTCCTTGCCAAGTTCGGTTTCCAAACGGCGGCCTTCGGCGCGGACACGATCGGCGCTTTCCTTCACCAAGGTATAGTTGTTCTCCACGCTGTCCATGGAAAAATAGGCGATGCGTGCATCGATCCGTGCGCTGGTATCGCTCACTGCCGTGGAAGATGGCGAAGGATCGGCCTGCTCAATATCAGGGGCTGGATCCCTCTCGGCGATCTGCGCGGGTGACCGGCCCTTGGTGAGTGCATAGCCGAGCAGAATGCTCAACACGATGTTCCAGAAAATGAGAAGCAGGGTGAGGGTTCGTGACATATTCAATTGGAAGGATGCGCAGCGGCGGCTCGTTGGCGGGCAAAGTTAGCCGGTGGGCAAGAACCGGCGATCGAGATCCATAGGCCTTGGCGACGTAACCATCATCGCTTGGACCTCCGGAAAGTAATCTGACGCCATTGCTCAATTCGATATCATCCATTTAAAAAAATACCAATTATCAATTTCACGACTTACATTGATCTCGCAATGAAGACCATGACAGTGTTCTCCTATCGGTCTTCGAGCGAACACCACGCCCGGCAGCTACGGGTGTGCGCGGGAATCTCTCTCTCTCTCTCTCTCTCTCTCTCTCTCTCTCTCTCTACACTAATGCGCCAATGGCGTTCAAACGAAGAAGCCTCCAGCGCGCTAACGCTGAAGGCCCCGGTCGCTCATGTTCCACCAACTCGCGAAAGAAGATGAATACAAGCTAGCACAAAGGTAACGCTGCCTGCCTGGGTGGCAGGCAGCGTTACAGCGCATCCATGGCGTCCATTCATGGAATGCCTCCGCAGCGGCGCCGCGGATCTGAGGCATCACTTTAGCGCCACAAAGAGGACCGGACCGATGCCATCCAGGAAACAACACCGCTATGTGCGGTGCCCGGGATCGCATCAACATTGAACTTTGAACAACATGCTACACTACACAAAGAACGGCAGGCGGCAGGGCAGGAGCTTATCTCTCTTGCTGGGCTGCCTGCTGTTCGTTGTGGGCCATTTTACCTCAGCCCAGTATAACCTCGTACAAAACCAAAGTTTCGAAGAGGCTGACTCCTGTTTGGCAAGTCTTGGGTTTAATCCAGGGCCTACGCATTGGTTCACCGCAGGATTAACACCTGATCATTTTCTACGATGTGTTCCTTCTGGATCTATGAACGCTGTGCCTTGGAACCTGTATACCTATCAGGAGCCCCAGGATGGGGATGCGTACATCGGAGTGATCACACGTTATCATCCATTGGACTATCGGGAATATGCCATGACCCAACTGATGGAACCTTTAGTGATCGGGGAGACCTACGATGTGAGCTTCTATGCGAATGCAGGCTTTGGCGGTAATTTAATTTACCCGATCTTCTGGCTTGCAACAAACAACCTCGGGGTACTTTTTACAATGGAGCCAAGACCATGGGTTACGGGTGATCCTTATCCAACTCCTTTGAACTACGCGCACGAGTATCAACAAGAGTTCATTTCCGATACGGCTGGGTGGACACTTGTAAGCGGAACGTATGTTGCGGATAGTGCTTACCAGTACTTGATGATCGGAAACCATTTCGACGATGCCAATTCGGATACGCTTCATTTAGACACCCCAGGTTCCACACCCTTCTGGTACGCACACGCCTACACATTGATCGACAATGTGTCCGTATCACGGAGAACAACAGGCATTGCCGAGGGCAGCTTGAGTGTGACCAGCGTGTATCCGAACCCTGCGGTGGATGAGCTTTCAATTGGTGGTCTGTCTGCGGGTTCGGTGATCACCATTCATGATGCGCTGGGGCGCAGGATATGGGAGAGTGGCATGGCCGATGGGGTGATCACATTGGATGTAGCATCATGGGCACGTGGTACGTATCTGTTGCGGGTGCAGGCAAATGGCAGGCATGCCATTTTCAAGTTCGTGTTGATCGAGAGATAGCAAGGTCCGGTCTTTCGCTAAAACCGAAAGACAATGAGTACAGAAAAGAGTTTCAGGCCGATCATACTGGCCTGCATGATGTTGGTGTTTGGGTCACTTAATGCCCAGGTGACCGTGCCACTTAATCAAGGTAATTCAGGCGACTTTGTTGGTTGGGACAATACTTTGACCAATAATTTCCCCCTAGAGATCCGCCACGATGCTCCCGATCAACCGATATACATGTATACGGCCACTGTGCCGCGTTTGCGTGTGAATCCCGTTGAACAGCTCAATTTTAATGGGTACACGAATCTTGTGATGACCGGCCACGTAGGCATAGGCACCCAACTTACAAGTTCACCACCGTTGACCTACTTGCATGTAAGAGGCGGTTTCGGCTTTAATAATGGACTGACCCTCGGTTATAGGAATTGGATGCGTACAGGTCTGCTCACTACAGATCAAACAGATGGAGCTTACTTTGGGTTAAAACGTGCACCGGGTTTGGGTTCCGCCAATGCCGTGGTCAATTGGTCCGATGACCTGGGTGAAGATATGTTGCAGTTCATCTTTACTGCCGAACCGGATCTCACTACAGTGGCGGGCGGCAATGACGGCTTGGAGATCGCCCGTATATTACCAGATATTGGTGGTGATGAAGGTTTTTTCGGGATCGGGGATTTTGCGTCCGCAATGACCAATCCGGATGGTCAAGGTGTGTCAGGGTCAAATGACGGGTTGGAACTTGTAAGGATCGTTCCTATTCCCTCGGGTGATGAAGGTTTTTTCGGTATAGGGGATTGGCTACAAGCTCAACAGGTCCTTGAAACGAGTTGCCTGCCTGCGTGAAACTTCGATCTGTTCGCCGCTCTTGAGCTTCAGCATCAACCCGCCATTGAACCACGGTTCGATCTTTTCCACCCAGCGCAGGTTCACGATGTGCTTGCGGTTCGCGCGGAAGAAGATGTGCGGATCGAGCTTTTCCTCCAGCTTATTGAGCGATCGAAGCACCAGCGGTTTCTGATCGGAGAAACGCACACGGATGTAGTTGCCTTCACTCTCGAAGTAGCGCACTTCCTTCAGCATTACGAACCAGCATTTCTCGCCGTCCTTCAAAAAGACCTGATCGTCCTCGTGCAGTTCCTTGCGCTGGTCCTCGCTGCTTTCCTGCGATTCCTGCAGCTTGTTCACCGCCGCCTCCAGCCTTTCCGGGTCGATCGGTTTCAGCAGGTAGTCCAGCGCGTTCACCTCGAACGCCTTCAGCGCATGCTCATCATACGCGGTAACGAAGATCACCTGTGGTGCGGGATCGAGCGATTCGAGCAATTCGAAACCTGTGCGGCCCGGCATGTTCACATCAAGAAAAAGCAGATCCGGACGTTTTTCCGCGATCATCGCCTCGGCTTCATCGGCATTTGCCGCTTCGCCCACGATCTCCACATTACCGAATTTCTCCAGTAGGGACGAAAGTTCCTTTCGTGCCAGCCGTTCATCATCCACTATGATCGCCTTCATGAGTTCTTCTTGTATTTTTCCTTCACAGCTTCGCGTTGGAACGGGATCTCCACCTCGGTGATCACCATGCCATCGCGGTTGCTGATGTTCATGTGCGCTTTTCCGCCATAGATCATCTCCAGGCGTTTCAAGGTGTTGCGCACACCGATCCCGTTCCCTGTGATCTCGCCGGGTTGGTAGATGCCACTGTTCTTCACGGTGAGCACAAGGCATTCGAATCCGCGCTGCGCGCCGATGATCACTTCGCCCCCTTCCGGGAATTTGGCGATCCCGTGCTTCACGGCGTTCTCTACCAACGTCTGAAGCATCATCGGCGGAACAGGTATCCGATCGATGCCGGGTTCCACTTCGAATTTTACGCGCAATCGTTCTTCGAACCGCATCGCTTCGAGCCCGAGATACGCTTTCACGATATCGATCTCCTCACCGAGCGGCACCACCTGCCTTTTCACTGTGGCCATGGCATTGCGAAGGATCGCGCTCAGCAGGGTGATCGATCGTTTGGCCTGATCGGGATCCTCATCGATCAACGCGCGTATGCCGTTCAACGCGTTGAACATGAAGTGCGGGTTCATCTGCGCCCGCAGGTTGTTCAATTGGTTCTCGCGATTGGCCGTTTCCAGGCGCAGGTTGCGGATCTCTTCACGCCGGTGCTTCATGAAATAATTGTACGCGAAGTAGGCGAGCGACCAGATGAACAGCACCACGATCCAGTTGAGCGATCGGCCGAAAAGGGTGACGAAGCCACTGGAGAGCAACGGCTCGTATTCGGTGAAGGCCAGATCGTGCAGGATCGTTTCCGCCAGGAAGGCGATCACGCCCATGGCCACCGATCCCAGTGTAAGCCGCGGCAGAACGTAGCCGAGTGATCGTTCGAGCCATTGGCTCTTGAGGATCAGCGATCGGAAAAGATGCGATGTACCGATGCCGATCACGAACCCGGCGAGCAACATCTTCAGCAGATCGGCGGTGGCCGTGCCATTGAAGAAATTCCAGATCCAGAGGAAGCCCAGGTACAAACCCCAGCCGCTCACCTGCGTGCTCCAGTACAGCGCGTGCTGTGCCTTCAGCTGGTTGACCTTGAGCGGTGATGACATGGCCGGGGAGCCGAATATATCGGCACCGTGGCGATAGGCGTGCCCGATCACACCGGCGGTCCAACCTGCTGATGGGCGATGAAAATGGGCGGGGTAACTTTGCAGGTCCATGAATTTTCTCGGTCACCTGTTCCTTTCCGGCGAAGAGCCGCTGGTGATCGTGGGCAATTTCATGGCAGATGCCGTGAAAGGCAGGGACTTGAGCCGTTTCGATCCCGCGATCCAGCGGGGCATAAGACTGCATCGTGCGATCGATTCCTTCACGGACCGGCATCCGCTCGTTGTAACCGGACGGGACCGGGCACGTATACACGCAGGGAGATATGCGGGTGTGGTGATGGACCTGTTCTATGACCATTTGCTGGCCGCCAATTGGGAGCGGTGGCACCCGGAGAGATTGGAGCGATTCGCTCAACGGATGTACGGCATTCTACATATCCACAGGGAACTGCTCCCGCCACGCACCCGGCAGATGCTGCCGTACATGGTGCAGGGCGACTGGCTTTCATCCTACGCATCGCTCGCGGGAGTTGGCCGCGCATTGACCGGCCTATCGCAACGCGCAAGGGAAGGAGGCGCCATGCACGGGGCCGAAAGGATATTGGCCGAAAATTTGAACGAGTACACGATCGAGTTCAATGGATTCCTTCCGCAGGTGCGCGATCACATTAACGAACTGAAATGATCCACAAAGGCACATGGACATGGTGGCTCGGCATCCTGGCGGTGCTGGTGTGCATCGGCCTGCTCGCCATGCGGAGAACGCCCACCATGGCCTCGGCCTCGGACGGATTGTGGAAAGTGGATCCCGTTGAACGAGACCTTGATGTGATCCGCGGGGATACGCTGCGCGTACTGGTGTTGCGCGATCCGATGACCTGGGAGGAAAGGCCCAAGGCCACCACCGGTTTCGAATGGGAACTGCTCAAGCGTTACGCCAAGAAGGAGGGTCTGCATTTGAAGGCCATTCCCATGGAGCACATCGATTCCATGATCATGGCGCTGCAGATCGGCAGGGGCGATGTGATCGCCGCGCAATGCACCCCGCGGCGCGATCGGAAACAATGGCTCAGCTTCACTTCACCCTACCGCATGGTACGGCCGGTGCTCGCCACATTACGGCCCGATCCGATCGCCAACCGCGATGGCAACGGGCAGGTGATCACCTCACGTACCGACACGGCCGAGATCAGCGCATGGAGCCCCTTCGCCGATCCCGATCACCGCTTCGATGTGGAGGGTAAGAGAAGGATACCGCTGCACATGGATCCGCTGGTGACACCCGAGGATCTGCTGATGGAAGTTGTTCTGGGTAAACATGGCGCAACGATCGTGACCGAAGCGCGGGCCGCGCATGAGGCAGGCCGTTTCCCCGTGATCGAATTCAGTGCTCCGATGGGGCCTGCACAACCACTTTGTTTCGCGGTGCGCAAGAACGCCCGTCGTTTGTTGAAGAGCATGAACTCCTGGATCGACAGCAAGGATGAACGCGAAGCACGTGCACTGATCATCCGGTCGTACTCCACGAAGATCCCGCGATCGGGCCCGCTGCAGACCCGTAAACCGATCCCCGTGGTGGGCGATAGCATTTCACCCTATGATGCACATTTCCAGGCGCACGCTGAGGCGATCGCATGGGATTGGGAACTTCTGGCCGCCATGGCGTTCAAGGAATCGCGGTTCGACAGTCTGGCGGTCTCAAAAGTGGGGGCCCAGGGCATCATGCAGATCATGCCCACCACGGCGCGCGAGCTCGGTCTTTCACCGGATGATGCCGTTAAGGACCATGTGCGCGCGGCTGCGAAGTACCTGGCACGGCTCGATGAGATGTGGAAACGCGCGGTGCCGGACAAGGACCAACGTCTTCGCTTCGTGCTGGCATCCTACAACGCAGGCCCCGGCCACATCATCGATGCGCAGCGGCTGGCGGCGAAGCTCGGCCTCGATCCCAAGCGTTGGGAACACAACGTGGAGCGTGCGGTATTGCTGAAGGCGAAGCCTCGTTATTTCATGATGCCCGAGATGAAGAACGGCTATTGCATCGGCAGCCAGGTGTTCCATTACGTGCGCGACATCGTCGCGATGTACCGTCAGCTCAAGGCACGGCCGCGATCGGCGAACAACGAGTTGATCAGCGCGATCCCGGATTCCGCTGCTTCGTAAAGCCGATCGCTGTACACGGTGATCAAGACCTTCAGATGGCGGGGCCCATCACCGCCATCACCCCAATTCTCGATCAGCACATTCCCGAAACGTTGCGGAAGCGGCGGCTGCAGCCGATCCGATGCGATCTCGGGTTTCAGGTAATAACGTTCGCGTTCTTCACCTTTTGGATCAATGCGATGATCGGAATGATGCAGCCGGTAACCTTCGGCGATCACCCGGTCCTTGAATTCCTCCAACAGGAAACGGAACTCTTCCGGATCGCGATCGGCCGGGAGTTTCATTTGCACACCTGTGGCTTGCGCAGAGGAGAAAATGTGCAGATCGGTGTCGGAGGAAAGCTGTTCGCGGTTAAAAAGATCCCTGAGATGTTGCAACAGCCCAGACCGGCCCTTCGCTTTCCAGCGTTCGAAGCGCGCCTTGAAACCTTCGCTGCGCACCAGCGGTCCGTGATGCAGTTGTCCCGATCGCTTCACCGGCTCACCGAACAGCTTTTCCTTCAGCGTATCGAACCAATCCATTGGATGAAAGTACTTCCTGATCCGACAGTGAAGTTGTTCGATCCGGAGCATGTCGCTAAATTGCGTATGCCATGCTCCAGCGTCCCGCCTTCATTTTTCTTGCGATCATTTCTGCGATCCACCTTTCAGCACAAGATCCGATCCTTCCAAAGGGTCTCGCGCCGCATGAAGTTGAGCTGATCCCGGCGTACTGCGAAAGCCGGGCTGGCATCGATCGGGGGATCAATACACCGCCACCGGTACCCGTGCGCACGATGGGGGAGTGGGAGGAAGTACAGACCCTGTGCGTCACCTGGCGCGATTACCCGACGATCCTGAAACAGATCGTGCGGCATGCGAAGGAAGAATGTGAGGTGTTGATCATCTGCCAGTCAAGCGGGAACACCTATTCGCAAACGGAGATCACGAATTACCTGCTGGCGAACAATGCGGGCGGGCCGCCGCTGGCGAACATGAACAACATCACCTTTCGTGTCGCATCGAGCAACAGCATCTGGATCCGCGATTACGGACCGGAAACGATGTACTTCAACGAAGTGGATTCACTCGTACTGCTGGATTGGATCTACAATCGTCCGCGCCCGGCCGATGATGTGATCTCCGACGCGATCGGGCTGCAGAAAGGGATCGCCGTGTTCAGCACCACGCAGGCACCGAACGATCTTGTGCATACCGGCGGAAATTTCATGGCCGATGGATTCGGCACCGCCTTCTCATCGAACCTCGTGATCGAAGAGAACGGACCGGGCGGAACCTATAACCAGACCGATCGCACACCCGCCTCGATCAACGCTGTGATGGGCCAATGGATGGGGATCGGTGCCGGCCGATACGTGAAGATGAACACACTGCCGTACGATGGCATCCATCACATAGACATGCACATGAAATTGCTGGACGAGGAAACCTTGCTCGTGGGCCAATTCCCGCAAGGCGTTTCCGATGGGCCGCAGATCGAAGCGAACCTTCAGTACGTATTGAACAATTTCAATTCGGTGTTCGGTACACCTTACGAAGTCGTGCGGATCCCGATGGTGCCGAGCACCGGTGGCGCGTATCCGCCGACCGGGAATTACCGCACGTATGCGAACAACATCTTCATCAATGGGACCGTACTTGTGCCGACCTATCGTGAACAATACGACACCACTGGTCTGCGGATCTTGCGGCAAGCCTTGCCGGGTTACAAGGTGATCGGGATCGATTGCGACAACAGTGATGGTAACATCATCGCGGCGAGCGGGGCGATCCATTGCATCACCAAGGCGATCGGCGTGAACGATCCACTGCTGATCCGGCATCAACGCTTGCGCGATACCGATGATCCATTCAACCCATACTCTGTTGAAGCGTACATCCGTCATAAGAGCGGGATCGCTTCGGCACAGGTCTATTGGAGCACCGATACTGCCGCTGGATTCAACAGCATTCCAATGACGCCTTTGCCAGGTAACAATTGGTCCGCTGCGATCCCGGCGCAACCAGCGGGAGCGAACATCTTCTATTACATCCACGCCACGGCGAACAACGGAAAGCAGATCACACGGCCGATCGTGGCGCCTGAAGGTTGGTGGAAATTCAAGGTTTTGCCGGGTGCGATCGGAGTTCCGGTCGCGCTGAAAGCGTTCCTGGAAGGAGCGTATGTCCAGGCGACCGGCCTTATGCGTGATGATCTGCGGACACAAGGTCTGATCCCGATCGAGGAACCTTATTCCGATCTTGGTTTCAACATGAATGGCGGGACGGGAACGACTACAACTTCTTCTGTTCTATCGGTGAGCGGCAACAATGCGATCGTGGATTGGGTGCTGGTCGAGCTGCGATCGGCGGTTTCACCCGGAACCATCGTGAGCACACGCACAGCGCTGATCCAGCGTGATGGCGATGTGGTGGCCGCGAACGGCGGAACGCTCACCTTCGATGTCGCGCCCGGCAATTATCACGTGGCGATCCGCCACCGCAACCACCTGGGCTGCATGACGGCCTCGCCGATCGCGCTTTCCAACCCGCCGGTCACGATCGATCTCACTTCAACCTCCACCGCGCTTTGGGGTACGAATGCACAGAAGACGATCGGATCGGTGCGAGCGCTCTGGGCCGGAAATGTGAACCCCGATGCGATCATGAAGTATACAGGATCAGCGAACGATCGCGATCCGATCCTGTTGCGCGTGGGTGGCTTGATCCCCACGAACACGGTGGGCGGCTATCATCCCGAGGATGTCAATATGAACGGGATCGTTTCGTACACGGGTGCTTCCAACGATCGGGATCCGATCCTGCAGAACATCGGTGGAGTGATCCCCACGAATACGAAGCTTCAACAACTTCCATGATCGGGAAGCCAACCATGGCGACCGATCCGAACCGTTCGTAACTGCGATCACTGTAGCTTTGATCGTTCACTTTCCCATGAAGCAGCTTCCACTTCTTTTCTCTCTTTTGATCTCGGTCACAACATTGCATGCGCAGCACGATCAACTGCCCAAAGGCCTTGCACCGCACGAGATCCCGTTGATCCCGGAATACCGCGATTCCCGCGCAAATGCTTCCCGAGGGATCACTGCTCCGCCCGATTTTCCGGTGCGCACGATGGCGGAATGGGAAGAAGTTCAAAGTCTGGTGGTCACCTGGCGCAGTTATCCCGAGATCCTGAAACAGATCGTAAGGCACGCCAGGGAGGAATGCGAAGTGATCATCGTGTGTGATGATGAAAGTGAAGTGATCGCCTATCTGCAGAACGATCTGTATGGCGGACCGATCGATGATCTTACCAACATCACGTTCCTTCAGGCCGAAGCGAACAGCATCTGGGTGCGTGATTACGGGCCGGAAACGATCTACCGTAACGAAGTGGATACGTTGATGCTGCTGGATTGGATCTACAATCGTCCGCGGCCCGATGATGATGCGTTGAGCGATGTGATCGCACAACATATGGGCCTGCCGATCTACAGCACCACGGCCGCGCCGAATGATCTGGTGCATACCGGCGGGAATTTCATGGCCGATGGTTTCGGCACTGCGTTCTCTTCACGCCTTGTACTCGACGAGAACGGCCCTTCCGGTGATTTCAACCAGACAGTGAAAGATCAGGCGCAGGTGGAAGCGATCATGAGCGATTACATGGGGATCGACCCGGGGCGATACATCCTGATGGAAACTCTGCCGTACGATGCGATCCATCACATCGACATGCACATGAAGTTGCTGGATGAGGAAACATTGCTCGTGGGCGAATTTCCTGCTGGTTTGAGCGACGGTCCGCAGATCGAAGCGAACATCGGATTCATCGATAATTACAATTCAGTATTCGGCACGCCTTACGAATTCATCCGCATTCCGATGCCGCCGAGCACCGGCGGCAATTTCCCGCCGAACGCGAGCTATCGCACATACGCGAACAACATCTTCATCAACGGCACCGTGCTCGTGCCAACCTACCGCACGGAATATGACACAACGGGTTTGCGCATTTTGCGCGAATCGTTGCCGGGTTATAATGTGATCGGAATCGATTGCGATGGCCAGGATGCGAACATTATCAGCGCCAGCGGAGCGATCCACTGCATCACGAAAGCGATCGGTGTGCATGATCCATTGTTGATCAGGCACCAGCGCTTGCGTGACACGTATGAGACCGTGCTTCCGTATAACGTGAACGCATACATCCGCCATCGCAGCGGGATCGCTTCAGCCCGTGTTCATTGGACCACGGATACGACACAGGCTTTCGCCGCGATCGAAATGACTCCGCTTGCGGGCAACGAATGGACCGCATCGATCCCAGCGCAACCGGTTGGATCGGAGGTCTTTTATTACATCGAAGCCGAAGCGGTGAACGGAAAGGTGCAGGTGCGCCCGATCGTTGCGCCGGATGGCTGGTGGAAGTTCGAGGTGCTCGATATCACCGCAAATGTTCCGGATGTTGCGGGGCCAGCGATCGTTGAGGTTTTCCCGAATCCGACATCTTCCTTGATGATGGCTACGATCGAAGGCACAGGTGATCAGGAAGTGAGCATTTCACTTCACGATGCACTTGGCCGGGAAGTGATGCAGATCCACAAAGGAAGAATGCCTACGGATGGACGTGTTTTCGCCGATCTGAGCTATTTGAGCGAAGGTGCTTATCTGCTGGTGGTGGAGAACAGCAATGGCCGGCAGGTGAGCAAGGTGGTGAAGCGATAGGATTCATCTTCCTGTTGAATAACACAGTGCTTTTATCTTGCGCCAAACTGAAAAATTGATCGTCCAACCGTGAGAACAGGTTTAATATATATAAGCGGATTAGCAGTGGTGGCCCAATTTTGGGCCACCACTGCCG
>JAEYYE010000098.1 GCA_023430945.1 Bacteroidota bacterium | reverse complement strand
AGCCTGGCGTGTATGAGATCGAACTTGGACTTTCCTGCGAGGAATTCCTGGATGGCGATGAGTGGTGCGGCGGCGTTGTCGGCCGCGCATTGAAAGCCGTTGTGCCTGGCGGAAGCAGCGTTCCGATCATTCCCGCAGAATTGTATTACAAGACCGCCGCGGGTACACAACGGCTCATGACGTATGAAAGCCTAGCCGAGGGCGGATTCGTAAGCGGAAGCATGCTCGGTTCCGGTGGATTCTACGCGTACAACGATGCGCAGTGCATTGTGCGAAGCACCTGGAACCATACGCGCTTCTATCACCACGAAAGTTGCGGCCAATGCAGCCCCTGCCGCGAAGGCACCGGCTGGATGGAGAAAGTGCTCCATCGCCTTGAAATGGGCGAAGGCCGATCGGAGGACATCGATCTGTTGTGGGATATCCAAAGGAAGATCGAAGGCAATACGATCTGTCCACTTGGTGATGCTGCGGCATGGCCCGTGGCCTCTGCGATCCGGCATTTCAGGGACGAATTCGAATTTCATGCACGCTACCCTGAAAAAGTGAAGGACCCTAAGCACTTCGAGAAGGAACCTTTCCGCAAGAACATGATCCTGGCTTTCAGCAATGCCTAAAGTGACCATAGACGGCATAGAGATCGAAGTGCCGGAAGGCACCACGATCCTGCAGGCTGCGCGAATGATCGGCGAGCGTGATCGGAACGACCGTTACGTTGTTCCGCCGGCAATGTGCTTCTACACGAACCTGAAAGGCAGCGGTGGCTACTGCCGCACTTGCATCGTGAAAGTGAGCAAAGGCAGCGATCGCGATCCACGGCCGATGCCAAAACCTGTTGCCAGCTGCCGCACCGCGGTGATGGACGGCATGGTGGTAGAGAACACCACGAGTCCCGAATTGCTGGAAGCGCGAAAAGGTGTTGTGGAATTCCTGTTGATCAACCATCCGTTGGATTGCCCGATCTGTGATCAGGCCGGTGAATGCCACCTGCAGGATCTGAGCTACGAGAACGGCACCGACAACAGCCGCTACGAGTTCGAACGGCGCACGTTCGCACCGATCGATATCGGGGACAAGATCAAGCTGCACATGAACCGGTGCATCCTCTGCTACCGTTGCGTAAAAGTGGCGGAACAGATCACCGATGGAAGAGTGCACGGCGTGATCAACCGCGGCGATGTGAGCGAGATCAGCACTTACATCAGCAACGCGGTGGACAATGATTTCAGCGGCAACATGATCGATGTGTGTCCCGTAGGCGCGCTCACCGATCGCACGTTCCGCTTCACCAGCCGCGTGTGGTTCACCAAACCGTTGGACGCGCACCGCAACTGTGACAAATGTTGTGGCAAGGTGGTGCTGTGGATGAAGGGTGAAGAGATCCTGCGCGTTACCGGCCGCAAGGACCAATGGGGCGAAGTGAAGGAATTCATCTGCGACACGTGCCGTTACGATCGGAAGGATGTTTCGCATTGGACGATCACCGGCCCGCGTTTGATCGACCGGCATAGCGTGATAGGGCAGGGGCACTACATGTTGCGCCGGAAACAACAGATCCTGAAAGAAGCCGCTCCCAACGTACCGGAATTGCGAACGAACAACCCAATGAAGCAGGAATGACCACCGCGACGCTTCTCTTTTTGCTGGTACTGTTGGTGATCACCCTTACCGTGGCGGCTTATTCCACGTACGGTGAACGCAAGGTAGCCGCGTTGCTGCAAGATCGGATCGGTCCCAACCGGGCCGGGCCTTTGGGCCTTCTGCAACCGCTCGCCGATGGCGTGAAGATGATGATGAAGGAGGATTTCGTTCCGGCCACGGCCAATCGAAAACTCTTCTTCCTCGGCCCCGCGATCGCAATGATCACGGCCTTGCTCACCGGCGTGGTGATCCCATGGGGTGGCACTCTTACGATCGGCGATGTGAGCTTCAACCTGCAGGGCACCGATCCGGAGATCGGCATCCTCTACATCTTCGCCATGGTGAGCATCGGTGTCTATGGCATCATGCTCGGCGGTTGGGCCAGCAACAACAAGTTCGCGCTGCTCGGTGCGATCCGCGCGGCGGCCCAGATGGTGAGCTACGAACTGGCGATGGCGCTGAGCATCGTGGCGCTGGTGATGCTCACTGGAACGCTGAGTTTGAGCGGGATCGTCGCGTACCAGGCCGAGAACGGTTGGGGTGTGATCCATCAACCGTTGGGTTTCATCATCTTCATTGTTTGCGCGTTCGCGGAATGCAACCGATCGCCGTTCGATATGCCGGAATGCGAGACCGAGCTCGTGGGCGGCTATCACACCGAATTCAGCAGTATGAAGCTTGGCTTCTACCTCTTCGCCGAGTACATCAACATGTTCATGAGCAGCGCGGTGATCGCAACGCTCTACTTCGGCGGATATCATGTGCCGGGTCTCGCATCGCTTGGGCTGGATCAGAATGTTGAAACGATCATCGGCGCGGCTGCGATGTTCCTGAAGACCTTCTTCTTCATCTTCGTGTTCTTCTGGGTGCGTTGGTCCATCCCGCGTTTCCGTTTCGATCAATTGATGAACCTGGGTTGGAAAAGGCTGATCCCGCTCGGCGTGGCGAATATCATCCTTACCGGCGGCATCTACCATTTGATAAAAGGGCTATGAGCGCGGCACCATTGACCAACCGATCGAAGGTGGTGAGCAACAAGAAGCTCACCTTCATGGAGCGGATCTACCTGCCGAACATCATCGGTGGAATGCTCATCACCCTGAAACATTTCTTCCGCATCAACCGCCCCACGATCCAATATCCGGAGCAGGAACGTCCACGTGCGGAGATCTACCGCGGGAAGCATGTGCTGAAGCGTGATGATGAAGGCCGGGAGCGCTGCACAGCCTGCGGCCTTTGCGCAGTTGCCTGTCCGGCAGAAGCGATCACCATGATCGCCGAAGAGCGCAAACCGGGCGAAGAGCACCTTTATCGCGAGGAGAAATACGCCAGCAAATACGAGATCGACATGCTGCGCTGCATCTACTGCGGCCTGTGTGAAGAAGCGTGTCCGAAAGAAGCCATCTTCCTTACCGATCGGATCGTGGAAAGTGGTTTTCTTCGCACCTCGTTCGTATTCGGAAAGGAGGAACTGGTTGAACCGATGGACAAGGACAAGCGGATCGATGTGAGCAAGCGCCAGACTCCCGCCGTGCTGCAATTCAAACAGATCAAGCGTCACTCACACAACCGCTGACCGAGGCATGTTGTTCCTTTTCTATCTCTTCGCGGCGATCAGCATAGGCAGCGCAGTGATCGTGGTAAGCGCGAAAAGCCCGGTGAACAGTGTGATCGCGTTGATCGTCTGTTTTCTTAGTGTGGCCGGACATTACATCCTGCTGAACGCGCAGTTCCTCGCCATGGTGCACGTGATCGTTTACACCGGCGCGATCATGGTGCTTTTTCTTTTCGTGATCATGTTGCTGAACCTGAACAAATCCGCCGAACCGATGAAATCGATCGGGACGCGGATCGCCGCAGTGGTCTCAGGCGGAATGTTCTTTCTTACACTGGCCGCCGCATTCCGCAAGGGTCTGGGCGTGCAACCGGCGCAGGAGTTCGATGCATCGATCGGTCTGGTGAAGAGCGTGGGCATGTCGCTGTTCACCGAATTCCTGGTGCCGTTCGAGATCAGCAGTGTTCTCTTTCTCAGTGCGATGGTGGGCGTGGTGTTGCTGGCAAAGAAGGATAGACCCGATCAAGCAAAAGGCCAGTTCCAGAAAGCATGATCGGCACAGACATCATTACTGCGATCCAGGTGGTACCGCTGGAACACTACGTGCTGCTGAGCGTGTTGCTCTTCAGCATCGGGATCGCAGGCGTGCTTTTCCGCCGCAACACCATCATCATCCTGATGTGCATCGAACTGATGTTCAACAGCGTGAACCTGCTGCTCACCGCGTTCAGCGCGTACCACAGCGATCCGCGTGCACAGGTGTTCGTCTTCTTCATCATGCTGGTTGCAGCTGCGGAAGTGACCGTTGGTCTTGCGATCCTGGTGATGATGAAGCGAAATGTGGACAGTGTTGACGTGAACGAATTGAACCGCCTGAAATGGTGACGCACGATCTGTTCGCAGCGCTGGTGCCGGCATTGCCGCTGATGGGCGCGATCCTGATCGCGAGCTTCAAACGCAAGCTTGGTGCGACCGTGGCTGGTTCGATCGGGACCGCGATGATGGCCGTAGCCTTCGTTCTCTCCGCAGTGATCTTCGCAGGTTTCGATCCGGCGGCGGGCGAAAGGATCGTTCATCTTTTCGATTGGATCGATGTGGGTGAGATGCATATTCCGCTGGCTCTGCGGATCGATGCATTGTCGCTGACGATGATGCTGATCGTGACCGGGATCGGCACGTTGATCCATTTGTATTCGATCGGTTACATGCACACCGATGAACGCGCGGCGACATTCTTCGCGCAGTTGAACCTCTTCAGCTTCGCAATGTTGCTGCTGGTGATGGGATCGAACCTGTTGGTGACCTTCATCGGCTGGGAAGGAGTGGGCCTTTGCAGTTACCTGCTGATCGGTTTCTGGTACAGAACGCCAGAGTACAACTACGCGGCGCGCAAGGCATTCGTGATGAACCGGATCGGGGATGTCGCCATCATTCTTGCGATGATCCTGTTCTTCTACCAGTTCGGATCGCTCGATCCGATCGTGATCATAGACAAGGCGAGCGGTTTCTCGATCGATCATCCGCTGTTGATCACCGCCACACTTCTACTGTTCTTCGGTGCAACAGGAAAGAGCGCGCAGATCCCATTGTTCACCTGGCTGCCCGATGCCATGGCCGGCCCCACGCCTGTAAGCGCATTGATCCACGCAGCTACGATGGTGACCGCAGGTATCTATTTGATCGCGCGTTGCTCGGGACTTTTCGAGATCGTACCCTTCACTCAGGAGATCATCCTTTGGATCGGAACTGCCACCGTTCTGCTCGCTGCAAGCATCGCGATCTACCAGAACGACATCAAGAAAGTGCTCGCGTATTCCACCGTGAGCCAATTGGGCTACATGTTCGTAGCACTTGGGATGGGTGCTTACAGCGCCGCGATGTTCCATGTGACCACGCACGCATTCTTCAAGGCCTTGTTGTTCCTCGGCGCAGGCAGCGTGATCCACGCTTTGAATGGTGAGCAGGACATCCGCCGCATGGGTGGATTGAAAGGAAAGATCAAGATCACCTATTTCACTTTCCTGATCGGTGTGGCCGCGATCGCAGGCCTGCCCTTGTTGAGCGGATTCTTCAGCAAGGACCTGATCCTGGCGTTCTCGTTCCAACGATCACCGGTGCTATTCGCGCTACTGCTTTTCGGTGCGGCAATGACGGTTTTCTACATGTTCAGACTTCTGTTCATGGTCTTCTTCGGCAATGCGCGCAACAACGCCCATCCGCATGAAAGTCCAGCATCGATGACAATTCCGTTGATGGTGCTCGCCGTGCTGAGTGTGATCGGAGGAGCGTTGAACGTGCCGCATCTTTTCGGTGGCCACGAAGGCATGAAGACATACCTCGGTACCGCGGTGGAAGGGATCGGGAATGAACGCCTGCTTCTCAGCGGATCTACCGAATGGATCTTGATGATCGTCACATTCATTTTGGTCGCTGGCACGATCGCACTGGCGTATCAGCGAAGCCGAAAGGAAGCATCGATCGTCACCGGCGTGGATCCGCTGCCTGTCAATCGCAATTTGATCGCACAACGCTGGAAGGTAGATGAGCTTTACGCACTGCTTTTCGAGCGGCCGTATGCCTGGCTTAGTGGGTTCTTCACTTTAGTGGAATGCAAGCTGATCACGCCGCTCATGGTGGGGACCGGTACGGTCACGATCAAGCTTGGTCAACTCGTTCGACAAGGGCAGACCGGTAATGCGAGCTCGCACCTGTTCGCGATGGTGGCCGGCATGATCCTGTTCCTCTTGGTTACACTTCTGGGAATACGCTGATGATCGCCCTCTGGATAATGCTCGTTCCCTTCCTGGTGGCATCGTTCCTCTTCATTGCCACGCCCACCCGTTACGCCCGGGAGATCGCGTTGGCGTCGACGCTCGTTTCCCTGGCCATTGCGCTGTGGGTCTGGTGGGGGTTCGGTAATGCTCCCGTTACATTGATCTCCACGGATTGGTTGCCGGAACTGGGCCTTCGGCTCGTATTGGGGTACGATGGAACGGGTTTATTGATGGTGCTGCTGACCACCGCCTTGTACCCCTTCATCATCAGTGCGGGATTCGGTGAAAAGCTCCAGCATCCTTCCCTGGTGAACGGTCTGCTGCTCTTTGCGCAATGCTTCATGCTGGGCGCCTTCCTTTCGCAGAACATCGTACTGTTCTACATCTTTTATGAACTCTCCATGCTGCCGATCTTCTTCCTGCTTCTCTATTGGGGAGGAGAGAGGCGAAGGGAAACAACGATCCGGTTCTTCATGTATACGCTTGCGGGCGGGTTGATCCTGCTTGCCGGGATCGTTTATTGCCTGAAGGAAGCGCACGGTTTCAACGGAGACCTCGGTACGATCGGATCCCTGCAACTTTCGGAAGATGTGCAGGTGTGGCTGTTCTGGGCGCTGTTCCTGGCCTTTGCGATCAAGCTGCCGATCTTTCCCTTCCATGGCTGGCAACCGGATACTTACACGATCGCGCCCTTGCAGGGCGCCATGGTGCTCGCTGCGGTGATGTTGAAGATGGGCCTTTATGGAACAGTGAAGATCGTATTCCCACTGGTGCCTGCCGGCGTGGAGTTCTGGCGTGAAACCGTGATCGTGCTCAGCCTGATCGGATCACTTTATGCTGCCGTGATCGCCTTCAGGCAATGGGATCTTCGGCGGCTGATCGCCTATGCTTCACTGAGCCATGTAGGTTTGTTGTGCGCCGGACTGTTCGCGTTCAACGTACATGGGATCACCGGATCGTTGTACCAGGCCTTTGCACATGGCGTGCTGGTGATCGGGCTGTTGTATGTGGCCGGTGCGCTGAAGGAAAGAGTAGGCAGCAGCGAGATCGGGGCCATGGGTGGCCTCAAGGCTCGCACTCCGAAGCTCGCCACGCTTTTCCTTCTGGTGATGTTCAATGCGCTCGCTGTACCGTTCACCCAGAGTTTCATCGGTGAATGGCTCATGTTCACCGGCCTCTGGAAAGTGAGCGTACCGGCCGCGTTCGCCGGGGTCGCCACCATCGTGGTAGGCGCGATCTATGTTCTGGTGGCCTACCAGAGGATCATGTTGGGGCCTGATAAGTGGCAGATGGAAATGAGCGATGCATCGGTGCGCGACCATCTGATCCTTGTTCCGTTGATCTCCATGACGCTCTTCTTCGGCGTACATCCGGCGCCGATCCTAGATCTGCTCGAAGCACCGGTCACGGAAATGATCAACTCCATTCCACTGGGATCGAAATGAGCGTACTTGTACTGATCTCGGTGCTGGGTGTGGTCCTGCTCTATACAGGTCTGGCGGGGCGTAAGTCGATGCTCGCACCGATCGGCATCTCCGGGCTTTCGATGGGGTTGCTGCTTTTCTGGATCGATCTCCATGTGAATGTTCCCCTGCTGGACGGCATGCTGCGATTCGATCCCTTCGCCATCGCATTCAGCCAGGCATTGGTCCTGATCACGGTGATGCTCTTTTTGTATGGGATCGAATACTATGCGTGGATGCGGGAGAACGTGGCGGAACAATACGCGCTCATGGTGTTCTCCTTGATCGGTGCGATCGTGCTCACCTCGTATACCAATCTGCTGATGCTTTTCCTTGGAACGGAGATCATGAGCATTCCGCTCTACATAATCGCCGGTGGCAAGCGCGATAGCTGGCGAAGTGGGGAGGCTGCCTTCAAGTATTTCCTGCAGGGATCGTTCGCTTCAGGATTCCTGTTGCTTGGGATAACATTGCTCTACGGCGCCACTGCCTCGCTGGATCTTTTGGAAGTGCAGCAATACGCGGCCACCGTGGTGGGTCGTGAGCATATGCTCTATTTTCTTGGAGCGTTCTTCACTATTGCGGGTCTCGCCTTCAAGGTGGCGGCCGTTCCGTTCCATTTCTGGAGTCCCGATGTGTATGAGGGATCGCCCACAGTGCTCACCGCATTCATGAGCACCGTGGTGAAGGCGGCAGCGTTCGCAGGATTCTATCGTTTCATTGAAGGAATGCAATTGCCCGGAACACTTCACGGCATGCTGATGGCCATGACCGTGCTCACCCTGTTCCTCGGAAATGTGGTGGCACTGCGGCAGACCCAGTTCAAACGTTTGCTGGCCTACTCCAGCATCGCACACACCGGGTTCCTGTTGTTCGCTTTTCTCGATCCGAACCCGGTCACCGCCCAGGTACTGTATTATTATCTGTTCACTTATGCGCTGGCCATGTTGGGCATCTTCATCGTGCTCACGACCGTGAAGCGCACTGCTGGAGGCGATGAGCACATCCGTGTATTCCGCGGGCTGTATCGCAGGGAACCCTGGCTTGCGATCGGCACCATGATCCTGCTTCTTTCCCTCGCTGGCATTCCAGTCACGGCAGGCTTCATCGCGAAGTACAAGATCATCATGCTGGGGATCGGCGCGGGATTCATAGGCACCACCATTTTCGCCGTGCTGATGGCGATCCTCGGCATCTATTACTACATCATCGTGATCCGTGAAGCGTTCACACCCAGCACCGGCGGGACCAGGATCGTGGTGACACCGATCAATGGTCTGTTGATCGCGATCTGCTGCATCAGTGTGATCGTGCTGGGATTGTTCCCGGCCTTTGCGGGGTATTGATCTTCATGACCGGGGATCTTCAAAATTCAGTCTCCATGAACGGGGGCCGATCGGTTCGGGTCGGCGATCTTCGAACCTTTATTGTGATCGGGTCTGATCACATCAGGCTCCGCCTATCATCACACTCGTCATCGCGATGCTTCCCATCACGGTGCGATCGTTGAAGAGATACACGGATTCCTTCCGATCCTTCAGACCGAGTACGTACAGCAATGGCAGATAATGTTCAGGTGTGGGAATGCTC
>JAEYYE010000092.1 GCA_023430945.1 Bacteroidota bacterium | reverse complement strand
CCTCCAACCTTCAACCTCCAGCCTTCAACCTTCAATCTTCAACCTTCAACCATCCCCCCTTCATTGTACTTGCTCGGGCATTTCATCAGCATATCACGCGCAATGAAATCACCTTCGGGCGTGGCCTTGCCGATCAGCACAAGTCTTTCGCTTCGCTCGAAGTCCTGCGGTTTTGCTTTCTCGAGATGAACGCGGCAGGTGCGGCCTTCAAGGTCCTGCATGGTGAAGGTGGTGAGGCTCGCGTTGAGGCTTGGTTCGTACACGATCTCCTTGGATCGATCGAGCACGCCTACCACGTGGTATTCCCTGCCTGGATTCGCGATCGCCTGCTCCAGATCGGCGTAGGTGCTGCTATCGTACAATGATCCAACCAACGCACCGATCGCTACGGCAATGATGATGATGGCGATGATGTGACTTCTTTTCATGATCGGTCCAACGTTCCCTTTCCGCGGTTTATTCTCTCTTCCAATGCGCCCAATCTCCGATCCTGGAGAAAGAGCCAGATGCCGATGCCAAGGATGATGATCCCCACCACGGCGGCCACAGTGTTGAATTTACCGCTGGAATAGAGGACTTCCTCGATCCATTCAGGCGCAGCGTTCTGTGCGTTCATCACGGTCGGCATGATCATGCAGAGCATCAGCGCGATCGGCTGTTTCAGGTTCATCGATCTCATTTCACGATCTTGTATGCTGTGGTCTTCCGGACGGCCATCGATCCCGGGCCCTCGAGTTCATCCAACCTGCAATATGCATCCTTCATCCTTCGCCGCAATTGGAACATCCAGATGCCAAGGAGGATCCAGCCTGCCGTGGCCGGGTAGAACACCATGCGCAGGTTGTCGTCCAGGTCGTATTGATCGAAGGCGGGGTTGCCGCCGCTGCCGGGATGAAGGCTGTCCACGGCGTTCAACCGCGGGATCACCATGAGGAAAAGCACCAGCAGCATGAAGGCGAAGATGTTGTAAACGGCGGAAAGCCTTGCGCGCCGGTATGGCTCCGGCACCGATCCGCGCAGCACCAGGTATGCGAGGTAGATCAGCGCAGTTACCGCGGCTCCGTTGAGCTTAACATCGTTGGTCCACCAGGCGCCCCAGGTAGCACGCGCCCAAACCGCACCCGTTGCAAGGCCAAGGAAGCAGAACAGGAGGCCCACGTGCACCGCTGCGGCGGCCGCCCGATCGAGGACGAGCTCATTACGGCGCAGTGTGATGATGCTGAAGCCGAGCGAGATCGCCATCAGCGTCATCATAGTGAACCACATCGGCACATGGAAGTTCAGGTTGCGGATGGTCTCATAGAGAATGCTGCGGTTCGGGAAATTGAATTCATCCGACCCAAACGTCGTTGTCACCGCTGCTTCACACAGGGTTGGATCGATGCCATTGCCGGTGGAAGAATGGAAGATCGCATTCGGCAGACCCAACCGGCCGTTCCCGTTGTGAACGACGATGGAACTCAGGTGATCCTTCACGCCAGCAGGGACCTCGAATCGTGCGGAAAGTGAATTGGATCCTTCAATGGAGACGGAGGAAGCACAGATCCGATCCTCTCCATTGATCAGGTACACCCGATCGCGATCGGAGAACGAGGTGTTGTAACCGGTAATGGTAAAGCTGTTCGGCCCGGGACCGGTGCGATCGGGGGAAACATGCACCAGGGCAGGGGCGAGGGGAGCGCGCAGTGCTGCCACCGATGCACCGGCGAGCAGAACGATCGCTGCGATCTTCCACCACCAATGAGCAAGGGTATTCTTGGCTGTACGGCTCATTCCACCGGAGGTGGCACTCCTCCGATCAATCACGCCAAAGGTACGGGAAGAGCAGCCATGCCAATGTAACGGTGATCACATCGAGCAACCCGGTGCCTGCGAAATAGGTGCTGGTAACACTCCAGGCAACACCATCCAGCGCCAGTTTGCTCGCGCGCATGATGGAGAGAAGCATGGGCAGTACGAGTGGGAAACCCAGGATCGCCATAAGCCCGATCCCATTGCCGGCGCGTGCAGCGATCGCGGAGATGAGGGTGAGCACCGTGGCGAAACCGATCGCGCCGAGCACCACCGCGAGCAGGAACTGGCCAAGGTCCGCTTCGCGCAGCGCATGGCTCCCGAGGAAAAGTGAGTAGAACAGGAAACTGAGCAACCCGAGGAGCACCATGGTGATCGCGTTGTAGATGGTTCGTGCAAGCACCAGACTGCGCGGATGCACGAGTGTATAGAGGTAGAGTTGCCGACCTTGGTCTTCGCGTTGGAACGATCGCGAAAGCGCATTGAAGGCGGCGAACAGAAGGATGATCCAGAAAAGTGCGTTCCAAGTGGATACGGAGAGCTCTCCGCGCACTGACAGATAGGCCACATAGATCGCACTGATCACATAGAGCAGCATGCCGCCCCAGGCCGATCGCTGGCGAAGGTCGAGGGCGAATTCGAGCTTCAGGATGTGGAATATCTCGCCCGTACGCATCTAGGGAGCGAAGGTAGATGTGAAGCTCTTCGTCTCTGGCGAAATGCTGGTCAGGCGGATGAAGTTGCCCTATGTGCCGACAGATCGAAATACCCGGCCGACAGGCGATCGTAGAAGGAACGATGAGCGCGATCCAGCGGTGGGACAAATGTTCCGTGCGATCGTTACGCTGGATCCTGCGATCATCGGGCACGAGCGCTCACTTGTCGAAATGTTAAAATGGCACGGCCCGTAAGGGGCAGGAACCGCCTCATAATTCCCCAACTTGCGCCCCCGAAATCAAGACCCCCGTTAGGAACATGATGACAAGGATCACAGCCGCATTGCTCTTGGTGTGCACCTCGATCTTCAGCCACGGCACCACGTATTACATCTCGCATAACGGAAGCGATTCCAATAGCGGGACATCACAGAGCTCTCCCTGGCGCAACATATCCCGGCTTTCGCAGGTGATGTACGGATACCAGCCGGGTGATCAGATCCTGTTCGAACGTGGAGGCATCTACCATGGACAGATCGAGATACCGAACAGCGGAACAAGTTCACAGCCGATCGTGGTGGGCGCCTATGGTTCGGGCGAGAACCCGATCATTTCAGGAGGAGTACCGGTGTTGAACTGGGTGCAACATTCCGGGAATATCTGGCGTGCCGCACTTTCCACCGCACCGAAATACGTGCTGGTGAACAACGAACCGATGACGCTGGCACGGTATCCGAATACTGGCTTCATCTACAGCGAAGAAGGCAGTAATTCGCACGTACGTAATTCCAGTTTGAACCAGAGCAGCGGGCATTGGACAGGTGCCACACTGCACATCCGCACCACGAACTGGTGCTACGAGACAGCTACGATCACCGGTTCATCCAGCAACGGTACGCTCTATTTCAATTCGATGTATTCCAACATCGGCAACCACGACTGGGGTTTCTTCCTATCGAACAAACTTAGCCAGCTGGACATGGCGGGCGAATGGTACCACGATGCGGCCTCCGGCCAGTTGTATCTGTGGGCGCCCAACAACGCGAACCCCAACTCGCTCTCCGTACATGCATCCATCTACGCGAAGGGGGTGATCGCACACTGGCAGCGTTCGCACATCAAGGTGGAGAACCTCACCATTCAAGGGCATACTTCCGCAGCGATCGGCACTGAAGGCGCCTACAATGTGACGGTGCAGAACTGTGTGCTGCGTCATTGCTACAATGGGATCTTCAGCTCCGGGGGCAACAACGTGTACAAAGACCTTACGATAGAGAACACCTATGCCACGGCTTTGAATATCCTTGACAGCAATACGCTGATCGAGGACAACGTGCTGAGCGATATCGCCGTGCATGCCGGGATGGGAGAGGACCTTTGGGGCCATATGGGGATCAATGCGACCGGCGCAGGAACGATCGTGCGCGGCAACAGGCTCACCAACATCGGTTACATCGGCATCAGCATCAAGAACAATGTGCTGTGCGAGAAGAACGTAGTGAGCAACGCCACATCAATCCTGAACGATGGCGCAGGCATCGCCTTCGATCATTGCGATGGCGTGATCGTGCGGGACAACATCGTGAAGGACCTGGTCGGTTCGCTGGAAAGTGTGGCCACCAGCCATTCGGTATATTATCCGGTGTGCTTCGGGATCTACTTCGGCAATACCACCATCAAGAACACGATCGTTCAGCGTAATACGGTGACGCGGTGCAATGGAGCAGGCATCCATGTGGACCATACCATGGTGGCGACCGGCAACCAGATCAAGGATAATGTTGTGTTCAACAACAACGTTCAATTGAGCGTTTCCGACTTCTCAAACTACAATGGGCCGGGCGCGACACCACCCTACTACGTGCCCAACTTCAATACGGTGTACAGTGGCAACATCCTTTATTCCGTGAAGGAGGAACAGTTGTGCATGCGCTTCTATGAAGTGAACTCCTCACAGCACGTGGATTTCGGTACGTTCACCAATAACAAGTACTACAACCCGTACCAGGAATTGAGCATCATGATCCGTAATTCCATGGGAGCCGGTACGAAGTACTTCACACTTGAGCGCTGGCAGAGCACCTACGGTGAAGATGCCGGGTCCACCCGCAGCCCGCTTCGCCTCAGCAAGTTCACCACGGCTTCAGAGCTCTCCAACGATCTGATCATCAACGGTGGGTTCGAGGATCAGTTGATCGATTGGACGATCTTCCCATTCAATGGTCTGATCGAGATCGATCATGACTTCCTTGATGATGGTGCATTGAAAGTGCATCTGCCGAACAACAGCCAGTACAATTCATTGAATGTGCGCAACCCTGATCTGTTCAGCATGCAGAACGGCCAGTGGTACCGCATGCGATTAAGCATCCAATCCGATCTGCACGGCATCATGCGGGCCGGCGTGAAAGGCGTTTCACAGCTCACCGGTGGTTACGAGATCGGTGAGAAGGAGATCCCGTTCTCACCCGAACGCCGTGACCTGGAATTCTACTTCCAGGCCTCGCTCTCCGATCAGGCGATGCTGCAACTTGCCAACGATTTCGAACATCCACGTTATTGGGTCGACAACATCCAACTGCATCGCGTAACCGTGCAGGAACTCGATCCATTGGACGATCATAAATTGTTCTACAACGAGCTCACCGTTGCACAGACCTATTCATTGCCAAGCGGTTGCTGGTCCGATGTGAACGGCAATGTGCTGTCGGGAGACTTCACGTTGCAACCGTACACCTCGAAGATCATCTATCGCATCACTGGCAGCGGTTGTGGTGCGCCTGTGGCCGGCCATACCGTGGGTGCGAAAGTGATGCTCGGTGGTGCGCTCACCCAGGCCGGTACCATGCGCACCGATCTGAACGACAGCGATCTGCTGCCAGGCACGGAACCGTACAGCGCCATGGGCATCGCATTGGAGAATCCTGGTGCGCAGATCTCATCGAGCGTACTCGCCCAAACAGGGGCGAACGCAGTGGTGGATTGGATCTTCCTTGAATTGCGCGAACCTTCCGGGTATTCCGTGGCGGCACGGCGCGCTGCATTGGTGAAGGCCAACGGTGAAGTGATCGCGCCCGATGGTTCGCCGCAGATCCCGTTCTCGGTGCCAACACAGGGTAAGCATCTCGCGATCGGCCACCGCAACCACCTTTCGATCATGACCGCATCGCCGATCGCCAGCAATGCGCAGGTGATCGATCTCACCACATCCGCCACGCTCACCTATGGTACCAGCGCCCGCATGACGTACAATGGGATGCGCGCGCTTTGGCCCGGTGATGTGAACGCCAACGGCGTGATCAGCTATACCAACGGGGGCAATGATCGCGATGAAGTGCTCATCGCGATCGGATCGGTGGTGCCCTCGCAGATCAGCACCGGCTACATGAAGGAGGATGTGAACCTTGATGGTATCGCCAAGTACACCGGCACGAGCAATGATCGGGATGTGATCCTGATCGCGATCGGAGGTACGGTGCCTACTGCGATCCGGCAGGCACAGATGCCTTGATCGATCCATCCGTTATTCTCGATCCCGCAGTTCGCCAGGGCTGCGGGATCCTTCTTTTCAGATCCGTTCGAACGTCTCCACGGGCACCCAGCCGACATTGCCGTTCAACAGGCTGATCTCGGCCCAATCGCCGCTCTGTTGGAGCACGTTCACCTTGATGCCTTTGTGGATCACGAAGAGCGTGGTGGCAGTGGCGGCAGGTTCGCTGCGCACGTCCACGACCGGTGCGAGCAGGATCGCTTCGTCATTAGCGTTCAGGTGCCGGTGCGCGGCTACACCGAACAATACCGAGATGGCGGTCGCGAGTAAGCAGATCGCTGCGATGGCGAGGAGACTGCGCCGTAATGCCGGCCGTGCGCTGATCCATGCACCGATCAAGAGCAGTATGGTGATGCACCAGATCCACACGGAACGCCATGCCCATTGATCGAGATCGCTTCCGCCGAAAAAACGACCCACCGTATTGCCCAGCGACGCCCGTGGCATCTCGTTCACGCGATCCACGATCTGTTGCCGGGCCAGTTCAAGATTGTTCCTGATATCCTCATCGCCCGGCGAGAGCTTCAGCGCGCGTTCATAATGCAGGATCGCGCGGGGTATGTCCTGCAACTTGAAATGGCAGTTGCCGATGTTGTAATGAAGACCTGCCGAGGTGTAAGCGGTGAGCACCGAATCATACAACTGCAGGGCGATCGCATGATCGCCCGTGGAATAGGCGCGATCGGCGCGCGCGGTGAGCGAATCGGCAGCGGTACGGTCCATTGCGCCGGCGGAGGTGGCGATCAAAAGCAGGAGTGCCGGAAGAAGTGTGCGCCCGATCATGATCGTGATGTACGTTCAATGTTCCCGATCAATTCCACGGCCTGTTCATAAAGTTCGCGCCGCGGCCGATCCTCCACGGGTGCGAACCGCGCCATGTCACACGCGGCGATCAGATCCACATACCGGTCCGCGATCGATCCCCCATCGGGAAGGGCGGCGAGTCTTTCCTTGAGCGTGGCGGCGTTAACATCGGCGACCCCAAGAGATAACTTGTCCGCCAGATAACCGTTGAGCGCCTTGCTCAGCGCAGCATAGAAGGGCTCTTTCCGATCCTGCTGCAATGCTTTTTCAGCTTCGGAAAGTCTCCTTCTCGCGATCCGATCCGCTTTTTTCCGGCGCGTACCGGCCTCGTCCGCGCGCTCCGCTTCGTTCCTTCTATGCCACGCGAAAAAGAGCAGGAATCCCAACACCGGTGTTGCCATCGCCGCCCACCATTGCACCGATCCGAAGAAGATGCTGCCATGGGGACGCAGATCGAGGTCGCCCGTGCGGATGTACCTGATGTCGCGATCGAGCACCTGCACGTCGCGGCCGGTGTGCGGTGTGCCGCTCACCTGGGGTGTTCCCGTGCCGGGTGATACTTCGATACGGATCGGCTCCTTGTTCAGGGACCGGTACTGCCCAGAACGTGTGTCGAAATAGCTCATTCCGATCGGGCCGATCTCGTAGATGCCCTCATTCCGGGGGATCACCAGGTATTGGAACTCCCGAAATCCGGACATGCCGTTCTCCGTCGTGTTGATCTTGTCGTTCACTTTTGGATCGTACACTTCGAGATCCGTTGGGAATGCGATCGATGGTGCATCGAGCAATTTCAGGTTCGCGCGGCCAGTGATGCGCACGTTCATCTCGATCGCTTCGTTCGCCTGCAGTTGCGTGCGGTCCACTTCCACTGAAAGATCCAATTCACCCACCGCGCCTGAGAAATTGGTGGGTGCGCCGGGTGGAAGGTCCATGGCGATCAGCTCCGCTGGATTGCTCGCGATCCGTATGGTGGTACCGCGGGAGAAGAAAGATCGGTTCACCACGCAGGTGAGTTCCGCAGGTTCGATCCGCAGTTTGCCGGCGCGCTGCGGGAAAAGCAATTGTTTTTTCAGGACGGCCACGCGGTACTGCACACCGTTCACCGTTTCCGGCCTGTCCTCCCAACCGTCGTTCTGCAATTCGATATCCTCGGACCAGAAACCGTTGAGCGCAGGCAGATCGTATTTCGAAAGCTCGATGTTCGGGTAGCGGGAGTAGAGCACGTAGCTGGCCACGACCTGTTCACCCACATATGCCTTGTTCCTGGAAAGTGCGATCGTTACGAAAAGGTTCGGATCGCGTTGCTGGCCTTGTGCGGCGCCGGGATCGGTGGGCCGCGAGTTTCCTTTTACCACTTCGATCGTGATCGGATCGGTCTGAATGATCCCGCCGCCCACGCGCACTTTCGCCGCGCCGATCGTGTACGTGCCCGGTTGCGTCGCGGTGATCACCCACGTGCGCGAAACGGAACTGCTCATGCGTCCGTTCACGTAATTGAAGCTGCTGCTTTCGAACGGACCTTGAAGGATCACAAGTCCGCCGAGGTCGGGAGGCGTGAATTGTTCCTGGCTGTTGGTGAGCGCCACGGTGAGTTTGATGTGTTCTCCGGTCGCGATGGAATTGCGATCCACCGTGGCGGTGAACGTGATCTCCTGCGCATCGCCGGTGAGCGCGAACAGCATCGCGAACATCACCGATATTCTTCCGATCAATGCCATTTCCTCACCAATCCTTTTCGATCGGCACACGTGTGGCCGGCCTTTGCTTCAACCGCAACTTGTCCTGCACTTCCTTTTCCTTCCGGTCCAAGGCATCGAGCATCCGGCGTGCATCCTGCGGTGCGATGCTTCCAGGTTTCCGCTGCTGCCCTTGCTGTTGTTGATCTTCCTGCCGGGGTTGTTCCTTCTCTTCCCCCCCTTTTTCGTTCCGATCGGGTTCTTTTTGCTGGCCTTTGTCCTGCTGCTGTTCGTTCTTCTCCTGCTCCTCTTGCTTATCCTGTTCCTGCTGCTCTTTTTGTTGCTGTTCTTGTTCCTGCTGCTGTTGTTCTTCCTTCAGCAGTTCCTCGGCGAGTTTCAGCATGCGCGGATCGCCCGGATATTGGCGCAGCCCCCGATCGAGCGTACGCAGGGCGGTGAGCTTGTCCACCTTGAGGTATTCGCGTGAAGCACGGTTGAAAAGATCCAACGCGGTGGTATCCTGCGCCTGCACGCCGATCGCGAGCAGAAGCATGCAGATGGTATGTGTGATAAGGCTCTTCACTTCGCTTGCGCGGCTTTCGTCACGACATCCAATTTATCGATGTACTCCTTTTTGCTCACCAGCGTTGGATCTTCCTGGAGCCCGCGCTGGAGCAGATCCAATG
>JAEYYE010000089.1 GCA_023430945.1 Bacteroidota bacterium | reverse complement strand
GCACCACGGTGCCCATGCTTTCACGCTTTACTTCGTATGCGACCCGGATCCCGTTCCGATCGCTGTAATCGTTCACATCGCTCAGCCCTTCGATCTTCTTCTCGTTCACCAGATCGGCCACGCCTTTAACAAGCTGTACCGCCTTGTTGGTCTGGAATGGGATCTCTGTGCAGATGATCGTTTCACGCCCCGTGCGATCATCCTCTTCGATATGGCATTTCGCGCGAAGCACCACGCGGCCACGGCCAGTTGCGTACGCTTCCTTTATGCCTTCGATCCCGTAGATCACGCCACCCGTGGGGAAATCCGGACCTTTGATATGCTGCATCAGTCCTTCGGTATCGATGCTGTTATCATCGATGTAGGCCACGATACCATTACATACTTCGGTAAGGTTGTGCGGGGCCATGTTGGTGGCCATACCTACCGCGATCCCCGAAGCTCCGTTCACGAGCAAATTCGGGATCTTGGTGGGCATTACGCTCGGTTCTTCGAGCGTATCATCGAAGTTCGGCCGCATATCAACCGTTTCCTTGTCCAGATCGGCGAGTACTTCTTCCGCGATCTTTCTCAGCCGCGCTTCGGTGTAACGCATCGCCGCAGGGCTGTCACCATCAATACTGCCGAAGTTGCCCTGGCCATCCACCAACGGATACCGAAGGCTCCATTCCTGCGCCATGCGCACCATGGCATCGTACACGCTGCTGTCGCCGTGCGGGTGGTACTTACCGAGCACCTCACCCACGATCCTAGCGCTCTTCTTATGCGCACGGTTGCTGAGAACGCCAAGGTCCTGCATGCCGTACAGCACGCGGCGGTGTACCGGTTTCAACCCATCGCGCACATCGGGCAGTGCCCGGCTCACGATCACCGACATCGAGTAATCGATGTAGGCGGTGCGCATTTCGCTTTCTATGTTGATCGGAATGATCTTCTCTCCTTCTGCCATATCTGTCAGTTCACGGCGATGGCCCGATCCTTGAGGAACGGGCTTCGAACGGGAGCCCGAAAGTAGCTCTAAAGCACGTAACGGAAGCCTCTAATTTTTCACAACCGCACAGTCGTTTGTGGAAAAATGAAAGGCGGATGATAACAAGCGTGAATTGAGCGTTGGATAGCTTGCCCCCATTACCCGGGGACCTAACTTTACACGATCGGCCACCGGACACTATAGAACCGAAACGAACGAATGGACGCGAAATTTTCTCCCAGGGTACGCGACGTTATCACTTTCAGTCGAGAGGAAGCGCTGCGACTGGGTCATAACTATATCGGTATCGAACACATCCTGCTGGGCCTCATTCGCGAAGGCGAAGGCAACGCGGTGAAGATCCTGCACCGGCTGGAGGTGGATCTCGATGAGCTGCGCAAAGTGGTGGAAGGTTCCATGGAACCGGCCAGCGCCATGCGTCCGCCAGAGAAGGACAAGATCACACTGATCAAGCAGGCTGAAAAGATGCTGAAGATCACCTTCCTCGAAGCGAAGCTTTTCAAAAGTCCGCACATCGATACCGAACATCTTCTGTTGAGCATGTTGAAGGACGAAGACAATCTCGCCACTCGCACGCTACACAAATTCCATGTGGATTACGAAAGTGTGAAGCACGAAGTGGATGCCATACTGGCCGATGGCGGAACTGCTCCTGACAACTATTCCTCAAGCAAGCCGAAAGCACAAGGCCCACAGAGCGCCGATGACGATGATGATGATAGCGGCAGTTTCCAGGCCGGCGGCGGCGGTGCTTCGCGCAAACAAGGCGATAGCAAGAGCAAAACACCGGTGCTCGACAATTTCGGTCGTGATCTAACCAAGCTCGCCGAGGATGGAAAGCTCGATCCGATCGTAGGCCGTGAAAAGGAGATCGAACGCGTAAGCCAGATCCTTTCCCGCCGGAAAAAGAACAACCCTGTTCTGATCGGTGAGCCAGGCGTTGGTAAGAGTGCGATCGCCGAAGGTCTTGCGCTTCGCATCATACAACGCAAAGTGAGCCGCGTGCTCTTCAACAAGCGGATCGTTGCGCTGGATATCGCCAGCCTCGTGGCCGGAACGAAATACCGTGGCCAGTTCGAAGAGCGAATGAAGGCAGTGATGAATGAATTGGAGAACAGCCCTGATGTGATCCTATTCATTGATGAGATCCATACGATCGTGGGTGCCGGAGGTGCCAGCGGGTCGCTCGATGCGAGCAATATGTTCAAGCCTGCGCTGGCGCGTGGTGAGATCCAATGCATCGGTGCTACCACACTGGATGAGTATCGTCAGTATATCGAGAAAGATGGCGCTCTCGAGCGCCGGTTCCAGAAAGTTCTGGTGGAACCGACTTCTGTTGACGAAACGATCCAGATCCTGGAGAACATCAAGGAGAAGTATGAAGATCACCACAACGTGACGTACACGCCCGATGCGATCGAAGCTTGCGTGAAGCTCACCAACCGCTACATCACCGATCGGCATTTGCCGGATAAAGCGATCGATGCGCTGGATGAAGCTGGAAGCCGCGTTCATATCAGCAACATCGTTGTTCCGAAGAACATCCTCGAAGTGGAACAGAAGATCGAGGAGATCAAGGAAGAGAAGAACAAAGTGGTGCGCAGCCAGCGCTACGAAGAAGCCGCAAAGCTTCGCGATCGCGAACGCCAATTACTTGAGGAACTCGATCGCGCCAAGAAGGAATGGGAAGAGGAGAGCCGCAGCAACCGCACCGTGGTAAGCATGGAGAACGTTGCTGAAGTGGTCGCGATGATGAGCGGTATTCCCGTTACCCGCATCGCTGAGAAGGAGAGCGGCAAGCTCAAGCGGATGAAGGATGAGATGCAGGGCAAAGTGATCGGTCAGGAGGATGCTGTGGTGAAGGTGGTGAAAGCGATCCAGCGGAACCGCGCAGGATTGAAAGATCCCAACCGGCCGATCGGAAGTTTCATCTTCCTCGGTCCTACCGGTGTGGGTAAAACCCAGCTCGCCAAAGAACTTGCGCGTTACCTTTTCGACACAGAGGATGCGTTGATCCGGATCGATATGAGCGAGTACATGGAGAAGTTCTCCGTGAGCCGCTTGATCGGTGCGCCTCCGGGCTATGTGGGGTATGAAGAAGGTGGACAGCTAACCGAAAAAGTGCGCCGCCGCCCCTACTCCATCATCCTGCTCGATGAGATCGAAAAGGCGCATCCTGACGTATTCAACCTGCTGCTGCAGGCGCTGGATGATGGCAAAATGACCGATAGCCTCGGCCGCCACATCGATTTCAAGAACGCGATCATCATCATGACCTCGAACATAGGGGCGCGTGATCTGAGCGACTTCGGGAAAGGGGTCGGCTTCGGCACAACAGCGAAGGCCGAGCAGCAGGAAGAGAGCAACCGTGGTGTGATCGAGAAGGCGTTGAAGAAGGCGTTCGCTCCGGAATTCCTTAACCGGATCGATGATATCATCATCTTCAATACCCTCAAGCGCGAGGACATCCACAAGATCATCGATATCGAACTGGGCCACCTCTACAAGCGCATCGCCGAGCTCGGCTACGAGTTGAAGCTGACAGATGATGCCAAGGACTTCCTCAGCGAAAAAGGCTACGACGAGAAGTTCGGTGCCCGTCCGCTGAAGCGTGCGATCCAGAAATACATTGAGGATCCGATGGCCGAAGAGATCATCAATCAGAGCATCGAGGAAGGCGACAAGATCGTCGTTGGCCTGAACAAGGACAAGAGCGATGTTCAGGTGAAAGTGACCAAAGGCAAGAAGAGAACGGCCAAGGCCGACGGTGATAAGGATGCGCCGGCCGAAGGCTAATTGTTAGTGCAGTCCGACTGAAAAAGCCCTGGCGAGAGCCGGGGCTTTTTCTTACTGGAGATCTTACAGTCACATATTGCCACGGTTGCTGGATCAGGCCGCAGGCTTCGCGAAAGTGGTCGTTATCCGACTGCCCGCGCCTTCGCGATGAGATCATCAATATTCAAACTCGTTCTCTTGCGAAGCATCTCAAACAGATGGTCCCCTCCTACCCAATAAGCATTGATCTTTAGAACACGTTCATCGACAGTTCTGAAATAGATCATCTTGCTGATAGGATGCACCTTCCCGGAAACCAACTCTTCCCATCCACAATGAACAATGCGGCCGTTACCATGGGTTACTTCAAAATATTGATCATTGAACATTATCCGGCAGTTGCGAGCATCTCGTACCAGAATGTAACCTCCAAGAATAAATCCTGATGAAAGCAATGTAATGAAGGCGCTAACAATCCATTCAGAAGTAGTGATGAGAGCAAATGCGCCTGCCAAGAACACTGCTCCTAACAAGACGCTGAACCAACCGAGGTAGAGAAAGAACTTCGGCTGCCTCAGCATCGTCCAACCATCCTTTGCATCAGGCGGAATACTGCCCTGTTTAGCGATCTTGTTCATCAAGACCGTAAGGATGATCGGAACGATCAGATAAATTATCCAACTAGTACTCATGCATGAAAATTATGATTTTGCGCAATCTAATTGATCGACCCGATCAACCCCCGAACCGCTCCCGCGCCGCCCGCTCCAGCTCCTCCCGGTGATCGGGATGCGCGATCGCGATCAACGCTTCCGCACGTTGCCGCAGGTTCCGGCCGTACAGATACGCCACGCCGAATTCCGTCACCACGTAATGCACATGCGCCCGCGTTGTGACAACACCTGCGCCCTGCTTCAGGAAAGGCACGATCTTGCTTTTCCCTTTTCCCGTGCTTGATGGCATCGCGATGATCGGCTTTCCGCCCTTGCTCAACGCGGCACCGCGCATGAAATCCATCTGACCACCCACGCCGGAATATTGGTACGTGCCGATGCTGTCCGCGCACACTTGGCCGGTGATGTCGATCTCGATCGCACTGTTGATCGCCACAACCTTCGGGTTCTCGCGTATCACCGCGCCATCGTTCACGTACTGCGCATCCAGGAAGGCGAACTGCGGCGCATCATCGATCAGGTCATAGAGTTCGCGCGATCCGATCGCAAAACTGGTGACGATCCTGTTCGGATGCTTCTTCTTGAAACGATTGGTGATCACCCCGCGCCGCAGCAGATCGATGATGCCGTTGCTGCACATCTCCGTATGGATCCCAAGGTCCTTGTGCCCGGTAAGGCTCGCGAGCACCGCATCGGGAATGGCTCCGATCCCCATTTGCAATGTGGCCCCATCCTCCACCAATTCCGCGCACAACTGGCCGATCCGCCTTTCGCAGTCGGTGATCTTCGTGCGATAGTCCACTTCCGGCAGCGGATCGTTCACTTCAACGACCGACGTGAATTTGCTGATGTGCACGTGCCCCTCACCATGCGTGCGCGGCATGTTCGGATTGATCTGCGCGATCACCGTCTTCGCGTTTCGTACCGCCGATCGGGCCACATCCACCGACACGCCCAACGAGCAAAAGCCATGTTTGTCCGGCGGCGAAACGTGCACAAGTGCAACATCGATCGGCATGTTGCCGCTATCGAAAAGTCGCGGAATTTCGCTCAGGAAAACAGGAACGTAATCGCCGCGCTCGGTGTTCACCACTTCGCGCACGTTCTGCGATACGAACAGCGAGTTGATGAAGAAGCTCTCACGCACACCGGGCTTATCGATCCCGATATCACCGAGCGTGCTGATGCTCACCAGTTCAACTTCCTTCAGTTCCGCCGCGCGATCGAAGAGCGCGTTCAGCAGGGTGAGCGGTGTTGCGGCACTGCCATGGGAGAAGACGCGATCGCCGGACTTGATAAGGGCAACAGCCTCGGCGGCCGAAGAGAATTTCAAGGACATGGGCGCAAAGATCGCGAGCGGTAAATGTGCTTCTACTATTGGTCGTCAGTTGGGCGAGAACCCGGCAGGGCGCGGCTACGCTTGCAAGTCCTCGGCCGCCAAAACGCGGCCTCCGGGCTTTCCAGCTGCGCCGCTTACGCGGTTGCACGTCCGTTCAAGAAAGTTTACCGTCCGCGCCATTGCTCCAGCTGTCCGAGGTGTGCCAAGGTCCCGGAGATGCAGGTGGTAGAATTTGCTTTCCTTCCATCTCAGGTGGACCAGGTGCGATCTCTTCAAATTCTTCCTCCTCCTCCTCCTCCTCCTCCTCATCGAAATGGATCGGTCTCGGATCGGAGACCGCGGGTGGCACATGGCGAAAAAGAACCGCCACCAGAATACCGCTGAACATTCCCCAGAGATGTCCTTCCCAACTGAGGTTCGGCATCACCGGGAGCACGCCCCACACCATGCTTCCATGCAGGAATACGATCAGCATTGAAAGGGCCATCAACGTGCGTTGTTTGCGCAGCACTCCACTGGTGAAGAGGAATCCGGCCAGACCATAGATGATCCCGCTTGCACCGATATGAAAGCTCGGCCGGGCCGTTATCCAGACCAAAAGACCACCCAAAAACCACGTGAAAAGCACCACCTTTCCCGCCAGCCGTGGATAGAAGTACATCACCGCCCAGCCCAGGAATAGCAGTGAAGTGGAATTATTGATCAAGTGTGAGCTGAACTCTTCGGATG
>JAEYYE010000058.1 GCA_023430945.1 Bacteroidota bacterium | reverse complement strand
ATGACAAGCCTCCCCAATGCCAAGAACGATCGGCAGATCGGGACTGACGTAGGGAATACCGAGCCCAAGCCCACGCAGAATGAAGAGCACTGCGATCGCTGCATAGGCGAATGGTGCGATCCGTTTCAGATTGGTTCGGAACCGTGGGCCGAAGAAACCGCCGCTGATCCGCAGGCCGATCAAAGCCGGCCATGTTCCCAGGCCGAAGAAAAGCATGAAGAGCGCGCCCTGCCACCAACCATCCTGCGCCAGCGCCCCGGCCACTGCGAGATAGACCATTCCGCAGGGCAGCAATCCGTTCAATGTGCCGGTGAAGAACAGGCCTGCGTTGGAAGTGCGCTTGAGCTGTTGCGCCATCATGCTTTGTGCGTGGATCACGAAGGTTCCTGTTCGCCGCGTAAGCCAGCCCAGTTTCATGATCGAAGGCATCAACAATGAAAGAAGGATCAGCGCTCCCATGGCGATCGAAACGCCCTGTTGCAGTCCTGCGAGTTGCAACCCGCGACCGAAGAGCCCGAACAACGCGCCGATCGCAGCGTAGGTGATCACCCGGCCGCCATTCAACAGGAGCGCGCTCTTGAAGCGTTGCAGGAACGTGTTGCGACGTGCCGGGATCGCAAGAGCGAGCGGGCCGCACATGCCGAGACAATGCGCACTGCCCAGCACGCCCAGGCCGAATGCCGTGATCAACAGCGCGTTCATTCAAGATAGATCCGGTCGTTCACAAGGAAATTCTCGTCACCGGCGGACCATTCCAAATGCACTTTGTAAAGGCCTTTCATCCGATCCGCGATCGGAATTTGAAGGGGTTCGCCATTCTTCAGATCGAAAGTTATCCGGTCATCAGCACGTGCATCGGAAGGACGCTGTAGGTAGAGTTCACCTCTGATCGGATCCTCGCCGAAAACATCGGGGAAGGACACGACCAAATGATCACCGGCCGTTGCGATCCGCGGAGCGCCCCCGATCCTATCCACGTTGCCCAACCTATCGATCTGCTGCTGGTAACGGATCTCCTGTTCGTAGTAATCGTCGGCCACAAGTTCTTCCTGTGCATGGTAGGCGCGGAAGAGGAATGTGGCCATCATCACGGCGAAGCCTGTCATCACCAGAAAAATGCCATGTCCCCAGGAGAGTTTCATGATGCGGTCGCTATTGGTCCCATGAACGTTGTGTTCACTTTCTCGATCAGTTCATCGCCTGAATAGATCCCGATCGTGAGCTCTGTCTTCACATTTTTGATCGCAGTGCGGTCAAGGATGATGAAGAGCGATCCCTGGCCGAGCGCGGCGCGTTCCAGATGGATCGCATGGCCAACCAGTTCGATCTCTCCCACATCGTCCATCAGGCGGAATTCGACCGGCAATTCCTTGTTGGTCTTGTTCACTAGCTTGTAGTTGTACAGGTTGCTGATGCGGCCATCCTCCTTTGTCTGGTAAAGCATTCCAGGCGTGCGTAACACCGTTGCCTCCACATCGCTGCGCATGATGATCAATGCGGCGATCACAACAAGAAGACCAATGAGCAGAAGGCTGTACGCCTTCATGCGCATGGTGAATTTCCATGGCTTGTTCTCGGCGATCTCCGTCTCGCTCGCGAAGCGGATCAGTCCTTTCGGCAGATCCACCGCGCCCATCATGTGATCGCACGCATCGATGCAGGCCGTGCAGTTGATGCATTCGAGTTGAGTTCCGTTGCGGATATCGATCCCGGTGGGGCACACGTTCACGCAAGCGCGACAATCGATGCAATCGCCTTTGCCCGCTGCCTTCCGATCCTCGCCTTTGCGGAATTTCGCGCGGCCTTCACCACGAACCCGATCGTACGCGATCACCGTAGTGTGCCGATCCAGCAGTACGCCCTGCAGACGGCCATACGGACAGATCGTGGTGCAAACCTGTTCGCGCATGAAGGCGAATACGCCGTAAAAAGCTCCGGAAAAACCGATCATTCCAAGGAAACCGGCCACATGTTCGGTGGGGGGCGAAGTGATGATCTGGATCAGCCGTTCACTACCGACCAGGTATGCAAGGAAAGTGTTTCCGATCACGAAAGCGATGGAGAAGAATGCGAGATGCTTCAGGGTCTTCTTGCCGATCTTCTGCGCATTCCACGACGCCTTGTTCAATGCCTGTTGCTGGCGCCAATCACCTTCGATCCAATATTCGATCCGCCGGTACACCAGCTCCATGAACACGGTTTGCGGACAAAGCCAGCCGCAGAACAACCGGCCGAACGCGACCGTGAAGAGCGCGATGAAGATGATGCCCGCTATGAAGGCGAGAACGAAGATGTGGATGTCCTGCGGCCAGAAGGTCTGCCCGAAGATCACGAATCGCCGATCGATGATGTCGAGCAATAGCAGCGGCTCGCCACCGATGCGGATGAAAGGGCCAGCAAAAAGTAGAACGAGAAGAAGATATCCAACGATCGCACGCCGGTTGAACCATTTTCCACCGGGTTTCTTCGGATAGATCCACACGCGCTTCCCGCGTTTATCCACCGTGGCGATCGAATCACGAAAGCTTTCGTCGATCCGGAATTCGTTGGTGGTGGCGGCGTGCATTGTAGGTGGAACGTGTGCGATCGCGGTTCCGGTGAACGCTTACAAAACTACCCGATGCCAAAAGGTTCGAAGCTGACGATCATCATGCTGCGGGCATGATGATCGTCAGCTTCGTGATCGTATTGCGGATGACTACAAACCTGCGGTGGCCGGCTGTTTCGCCTCGTCGTTCCCCTCTACCCAGATCTCGCCTTCCGGTGCCTTGGCATTGGGTGGATCGGTGCCATGCAGGCTGATGATGTAATTGGCCACCGCATGGATCTCGATCGGCGAAAGCTGTGCTTTCCAGGCGATCATTCCGCGTTCGGGTACACCGTACTTCACGGTCTTGAAGATGTTCTTGATCCCGCCACCGTTCTTCCAATGATCATCGGTGAGATTGGGTCCCACTGTTCCTTCACCGGCTGCACCATGGCACGCCTTGCAATTGACATCGAAGATCGCTTTCCCGTTCTCGATCAAGGATGGATCGATGGAGGCGCTGTTCTCATCCACAGCGGCAGCGTTGTTCGCGAGGTAGGCTTCCACATCGGCCTTCGCCTGCGCCATTTCCTGCTCGTATTCCTCGATCTGTTGCGGCCAGATGTCCAGCACATGCACGTTCACCATGTAGAGCACGGCCCATGCGATGGTCCCATAGAAAAGCCACAACCACCAAGGTGGAAGCACATTGTCCAACTCCCGGATCCCATCGTATTCATGATGGAGTTCGATGTCCTTTTCATCCTCCACCTTCACGGTTCGCGTAAGCCGCTGCAACAAATTGTCCGCGAAGGAGGGCTTTTCAACGATGGATATCACCTCGATCCTGTTCTCGAGCGATGTGTTGAGCATCCCGCGGATCATCATCAGTTGCGCGATCATGATCACGAAGAGAAAGGCGTTGGCAGCCACGAGCATCCAGAAGATGCCACCTGCGGACATTTCACCGGCTGGGGCACCGGCGGCCTGCGCTTCGCTTTCGGTGAACAGGAAAAGGAGCAGCACCGCGGCCGGCATCCCTTTCTTCAAGCGGCCCAACAGCAGTTTTCCACTGCCACCGATCGCTGTGATCACCGAACCCAGCGTAAGGATGATCACTGTCTGGACCAGCGCCATCACCAGTAAGATGAAATTGGTCTCCATGGTAGCGCCGATCAAGGGCGCTGGCGTTGCGATCGGATCGGCGCCATGGGTGATCACCGGCACCAGCAGGGCGATCGACAGAAGGATCGGGGCGCGGTAATTTTTCATTGTTCGAAGTTTCTTGTGAAGTGATCGATCTTGTCGTTGCCGGCGAGCGGCATCTCCTCCAGGTGTTTCAAGCGTTCCCTGCTCGTGGTCATGATCAGCAGGGTGGCGATGATGAAGATCCCGAAGAAGAGGATGAAGGCGATCACCGGATAGATGCTGATATCCGCGATCGAAGCCATATGTCCTTTGATGAACTTGAGCATGGCCTTATTTTGAAGCGTTCATTTCCGCCACCGGTTCCATCTGCTTGATATCGGTGCCGATCCGTTGCAGGTAGGCGATCAGTGCGATGATGTCCATATCCGGGCTGGCTTCAATGCCATCCTTTTTCAGGTTGGCAACGATCTTTTCCGCCTGTGCACGCAGATCGGCGTTGGCCTGTTGATCGAACCCGGCCGGGTACGGCACACCCAGGGTCTGCATGGCGCGGATCTTCGCCGGAACCACCGCCGTATCGATCCGGTTCTCGAACATGTGGGTGTAGGATGGCATGATCGAACCTGCGGTCATGCTGGTTGGATCCCACGTGTGGTAGTAATGCCAGCTGTCAGGATACTTGCCGCCCACGCGATGCAGATCGGGTCCGTTGCGTTTGCTACCCCATTGGAAGGGATGGTCGTAGATGAACTCGCCCGCTTTGCTGTATTCGCCATAGCGTTCCGTTTCGCTGCGGAACGGCCGCACCATCTGGCTGTGGCAGGTGTAGCAACCTTCCATGATGTAGATGTCGCGGCCCTGCAGTTCCAGCGGTGTATAGGGCATCACACTGGCGATGGTCGGGATGTTGCTCTTCACCAGGAAAGTGGGCATCATTTCGATCAGGCCGCCGATCGCCACGGCGATCAGGCTGAAGACCATCAACTGGATCGGCCGGCGTTCGATCCAACGGTGCCAGTGGCCGGCGCTTTCACCCGCATATACCTTCTCGAGTGCGGGCGCCTGGGCATCTTCATTCGCGATCAATTTCCCGGCGCGCACCGTTCGGTACACGTTGTAGACCATCACCAAGGCGCCGCTGAGGTATAGCGCCCCGCCAAGGCCGCGCAGCCAGTAGGCGTACTTGATCTGCAGCACGGTATCCATGAAATTCTTGTACATCAGGTAGCCGTCCGGCGTGAACTGCTTCCACATCAAACTCTGCGTGAAGCCTGCGAAGTACAGCGGCACCGCATAGAATACGATCCCGAGCGTGCCGAGCCAGAAGTGCACGTTCGCCAGTTTCACGCTGAACAGTTTGGTGCCGAAAAGGCGTGGCATGAGCCAGTAGATCATGCCGAAGGTGAGGAAGCCGTTCCAGCCGAGGCCGCCCACATGCACGTGCGCGATCGTCCAGTCGGTGAAGTGGCTGATACTGTTGAGCACCTTGGTGCTCATGAGCGGGCCTTCCAATGTGGCCATGCCGTATGTGGTCACTGCCACAACGAAGAATTTGAGCACGGGATCCTCGCGCACACGGTCCCAGGCACCGCGCAGCGTGAGCAGGCCATTGAGCATGCCGCCCCAGCTCGGTGCGATAAGCATGATGCTGAAAACGATCCCAAGGCTCTGCGCCCAATCCGGCAGGGCTGTGTAGAGCAAATGGTGAGGCCCGGCCCAGATGTAGATGAAGATGAGCGCCCAGAAGTGAATGATGGAAAGTTTGTAGGAGTACACCGGTCGGTTCGCCGCCTTCGGGAGGAAATAGTACATGAGCCCCAGGTACGGCGTGGTGAGGAAGAAGGCCACGGCATTATGACCGTACCACCACTGCACCAACGCATCCTGCACACCGGCGTACCAGCTGTAGCTCTTCATGAAGCTCACCGGGATCTCGAAGCTGTTCACGATGTGCAACATGGCCACGGTGACCCAGGTGGCGATGTAGAACCACACGGCGACATAGAGGTGCCGTTCGCGGCGCTTCAGGATCGTGCCCATCATGTTGATCCCGAATACCACCCACACCAGGGTGATCGCGATATCGATCGGCCATTCCAGTTCCGCGTATTCCTTGCCTGAGGTGAAGCCGAGCGGTAATGAGATGGCGGCGGAAACGATGATCAGCTGCCAGCCCCAGAAATGGATCCAGCTGAGCTGATCGCTGTACATGCGCGTCTTGAGGAGTCGCTGCATGCTGTAATAGACACCGGCGAAGATCCCGTTGCCCACGAAGGCGAAGATCACCGCGTTGGTGTGCAGCGGGCGCAACCTTCCGAAGCTGAACCACTGTGCGAAGTTCAATTCGGGCATCACCATCTGGAAGGCGATCGTGAGGCCCACCAGCATGCCCACCACGCCGAAAAGGATCGTGGCGAACAGGAACGCCTTCACGATGGCATTGTCATACCTGAAATGTTCGATCGTTCCGGTGATGCGGGGTTCGACCTTCTGGGTTTGTACGGATGCAAGCATCGCGATCACACGTTGTTGGACTTGTTGATTTCGTCAGTGCCGGCGGCACGTTGCGCACGAACGCTCGGCAGATGATCGCCGAGCACACGTACGCCCGGAGAACGATCATCTTCGAATTGCCCGCTCTTCACCGCCCAGGTGAATGCCGCGAGAAAGACAAGCGCCACGATGGTGCTGGCTGCTATGAGGAGGAAGATGATCGTCACGCCAGGGAACTGTAGAGGCCACAAATCTCAAATGGCGCAGCTTTCCGAGGCATGATGATCATCAGGCAACGATCATGACATTTGTCAGGTGCGGTAAGGCCCGCGTGAGGGATAGAAGCGGAAAACCCGCAGCGTAGCGAGGATTTGCAGCGGATAGCCCGACGGCGTTTCGCCGGCACGCCCAAAAAGAACCGCTCACCAGGCGCTCCGATCGCTTAGTCACGCTGACTTTCGTCATGATCCGGGATCCTTTACCGATCGACCTTTGCCGACGTGGAAAAGCGCATTGCGGAAAAAGTCTCGTGCTACCATTGCGGCGATACTTGCACGGAGGAGCACCTGATCTACGAGGAGAAGGACTTTTGCTGCACGGGTTGCCGGGCGGTGTACGGGCTTTTGCACGAGAGCGGGCTGGGCAATTATTACGAGCTGGCGGACAAGCCGGGCGTGAAGGAGCAGGGCGATGCGATGAAGATGCGGCCCGAACTTTTCGATCTGCCGGAAGTGCGCGAGAAGCTGGTGGAATTCAGTGAGGACGGGGTTACGCGCGTGGTGCTCACGGTGCCGCAGATGCATTGCAGCAGTTGCATCTGGTTGCTCGAGAACCTCGATCGGGCCGAGCCGGCGATCATCCGATCACGCGTGCGTTTCTCGGAGAAGGAGTTGAGTATCACCTTCCGCGAGGCGCAGCTTGGCTTGCGCGGATTGGTGGAGCTGTTGCGGCGGATCGGCTATGCGCCTTTGCTGAATACCGACAAGGACAAGAAGGCGAGGCGCGGGCCGGGGGTGCCGCGGATGATGTATGTGAGGCTGGGCATTGCGGCCTTTGCTTTCGGCAACATCATGCTGTTCAGCTTTCCGGAGTACTTGGGCGCTGATCATGAGGATGCCGCATTGCTGAAGGGTTTCCAGTATCTGAGCCTGTTGTTCTCACTGCCGGTGTTGCTATTCGCGAGTACCGATTTTTTCACTTCAGCATGGGCGGGATTGAAGAACAGGACGGTCAACATCGATCAACCTATTGCGTTGGGGATCATCGCGCTCTTCGTGCGCAGCACGCTGGATGTGTTGATGGGGACCGGTCCGGGGTACTTCGATTCACTCGGTGGATTGATCTTCTTCCTGTTGATCGGAAGATGGTACCAGGCTTACACGTATCAGGCGCTGAGCTTCGATCGTGATCTGAATGATTTTCTTCCGCTGGTCGTACTTCGAAAGCGAGATGATGCTGAAGAAGCGGTGAACGTTTCGGACCTGATGGAAGGCGATCGGATCGTAGTGCGCGATCAGGAATTGATCCCGGTGGATGGAGTGTTGCGCGGCGGCATCGCTAACATCGATAACAGCTTCATCACCGGCGAGCCGCTGACAACGCGAAGGATGGTGGGCGATACGATCCGTGCGGGTGGCCGCCAGCGTGGTGCGGCGATCGAATTGGAAGTTGTGCGCCCATTCCAGCAGAGCCATTTGAAACGGCTGTGGGAGGAACACACCGGCCATGGACAACGGCCGAAGATGCCGCGCATGATCGATGCGGTGGCACGCCGTTTTACGATCGCAGTGATGCTGATCTCGGTGATGGCGGGACTTTATTGGTGGGGAAAAGATCCTTCGATGATCTGGCCAGTGGTGACCGCCGTATTGATCGTGGCCTGCCCGTGCGCTTTGGCGCTTGCGATGCCTTTCACTTACGGCCATACGATGCGCTTGTTGGGCAAACGCGGGGTGTTCCTGCGGGATTCCGAAGTAGTGGAACGAATGGCCTTCATCTCGAAGGTGGTGTTCGACAAGACCGGTACGTTAACGGCGCGAGAAGCGTACGAATTGAACTTCCATGGAAAGCCACTCAGCGCCTATGAATTGATGCTGGTGCGATCGCTCGCGCGTAACAGTACGCATCCGTTGAGCGCGGTGCTGTACAATGGTCTGAAGTCGGAGATGCACGAGGCTTTTGATGTACAGGAAAAAGCCGGAAAAGGGATCAGCGGTGAAGTGGAAGGTGTACCCGTACGGATCGGATCGGCGGCATTCACCGGTGGTGTGCAAGCGTTGGTTGAAAATGGTCAGGCGCAGGTGCATGTCGCGATCGGAGGTGTGCATCGCGGTCATTACACGGTCCGCAAGAGCGCGCGCAACGGCATGCGCGAAGCGGTTGGCGGCATGCAGGATATCGCATCGGCTTATCTCTTGACCGGTGACAGCAATGTGGATCCAGCGGTAGCCGAAGCTTTTGCTGCGGGTAACATGCGCACCGGTTGCGATCCGCAGGACAAGGCGGCTTTCGTGCGCGAGTTGCAGAAGGATGGTGGTCGTGTGATGATGGTCGGCGATGGACTGAACGATGCCGGGGCCTTAGGGCAGAGCGATGTGGGCATCACGGTGAGCGAGACCAGCGCCGCGTTGACCCCTGCCAGTGATGCGATCCTCGATGCACGCAGTCTGGATAAGTTGCCGAATGCGTTGAAGCTCGCACGGCGTGCGCGTCGGATCGTGATCGCGAGTCTGTGCCTCTCGTTGATGTATAATGTGTGCGGCGTGAGCTTCGCGGTGAGCGGCCAGCTTACTCCGCTGATCGCGGCGATCTTGATGCCCCTAAGTTCCGCTACGGTGGTTGGTTTTGTAACGATGGCAACGACGTTAGCGGCGCGGCGGTTGTGGAAGAACGCCGATCAGAAGATCAGTGGATCAGAAGATCAGAAGATCGAAATGCCTTTGGCGGCTTGAGACTGATTTCTATTAGGTGATTCCTTCATTTGTCCAATGTTGTCAACATTTTCCTGATTCCATTTTCATAGAAGCCGATCTCCTTTATTTGACCATTCGGATAATATGAATAAAATGGACCTTGAGGTTCATCATTCACGTAATAATCAACGGAAGCGATCTTATCTGGATAGTTGAAGTACTGTATGTACAAGCCATTCTTTTTTCCACAGGCATATTCAACTATGGATGTGTTCGAACTATAGGTAGATGAATCATTTATAAAATATGTGTAACCTAGAAGTCGGTCCCCATCAGTCCGGATAACTTGTTTGCCATAATAATTCAAGAGGTGGCAGTTGAAATCTATCTTAATGCGTTGTGTGTCCATCCGAATGAGTGTGTCCTGATCTAACATGAATATAGATTCTGGCTTTTGAATAGTAAATTCATAGTATCCGTTGGAAATGTGTGAATCGAACTCCTTCAAGACCCTGCTGATACCATACGGTTCATCTGCAATTTCTTTATCTGATGAAGAAATATGGCTTGATGTATAATTCTGCTCGTGCTTCATCAATTGTTCATAAAACACATCTCGGCAATCTGCGGGGATCGAATCCCATTCAACTTGTTGAGACGTCCTCAGCCAGTTTCCAGCACTGTCGATTGACATAATATAGTTCTGTCCATTCTGAATAAGATCGATGTGAAACACGCTACGATCAAGAGGTATCATTATTTCCTTTATAGTGCAGTTGCAACAAACGTTAGAGAAAGTTGATATCACGCTATTTGGAAGACTGAACTTTTCAAAGGATTGAGAGTAGGCAGGTAGACCTAATGCAGCAAAGTGACATGTTATTAGGATGATCCGTTTCATCATTTACTGATCAATGTCTTCACTTCCAGGCCTGAGTCTCGCTGTCAATAGACCTTCCACGGCATAAACGATCTTTTCGCCGGGAACATTCACATATGTCCAGGCACCAACTTTACCAGTAGCGAATGTGTTGTTGCCGATGTTGAGTTCATGCTCGATCCCATCCGCTTGAACAAAGGAGATATGACATTTTACAGAAGGAACCAGGCCGAACCGTTCTCCTACAAGGCCGATCATTCCCATATCGCGCTTCACCGGTAGATAGTGGAACTGCTGCAACAATGCACGTGCATGATCTGTGGCTTCCCAATCGATCTTTCTTTCAGAAGTTCTTTCCCAGGATCGGCCTTGTCTGGTGAATTGAAGATTGTTCGTCGGATCGGCTTGATCAGTGAACTCGATCAGTACAATGGTCGTTGTATCAAAGGCCATCACATGAGTTCTGGGTTCTGTTGAGTTGGTACGAAACCCGAACCAACCACCGATCAGGAAGAGCAGGATCATTACTGCGGCTGCGATCAATAATCCTTTATATCGTGGAGAAAGTGACATCGATCTTGGTATAAACCTTTCCGGTTTTCATGTAACGACTTCGCCATCGATCGGCCGGACCTTTGTGGCGTAAAGTTCATGGATCATGGCCACTAAAGAAACATACAAGATCCCAGTCGAGGACATGGACAGCGAGCATTGCGCGCTGATCGTGGACAAGGCGCTGGAGCTGCCATCGGTGAAGGCGCATCACGTGGAGCTGAACAACCGTAGTGCCATCATCGAAAGCGACAAGCCGGTTGATGCCGTGCGGGATGCAGTGGCAGCGATCAAGGACCATGGCTATGGCGTGCCCACGATCAAGCGCACGTTCCCGGTAACTGGAATGACCTGCGCGAGCTGCGTGAACAGCGTGCAAACGATGCTGGAAGCGCAACCCGGTGTGTTGAAGGCTCCGGTGAACCTCGCGACGAACACCGTGTTGGTGGAGTACGTGCCTGGCGTGATCGATGAGGCGAAGATGAAAGGCGTGATCCAAAGCATCGGTTATGATCTGGTGACCGAGGAAACTCACAATGCCGCGGCCGATCTGGAGAAGCTGCAACGCGAAAGAATGCGCAGTTTGAAGATCCGCATGTTCGCTTCTATCGCGCTGAGCATTCCACTCATGATCATCGGCATGTTCCTGATGCACGAACCCTGGGCGAACATCACCATGTGGATCCTGGCCACACCGGTGGTCCTGATCTTCGGCCGAAGTTTCTTCATCAATGCATGGAAACAGGCGAAGCATCGCAGCGCGAACATGGATACGTTGGTCGCGCTCAGCACCGGCGTCGCCTACATCTTCAGTGTCTTCAACACGTTGAACCCTTCGTTCTGGACGGAAAAAGGGCTGGAGCCGCACGTCTATTTCGAGGTCGCCGCAGTGGTGATCGCCTTCATCCTTCTGGGAAAGTTCCTTGAAGAGCGCGCAAAAGCTGGAACATCCAGTGCGATCAAGAAGCTGATGGGCCTTCGCCCGAACACGGTGATGCGCGAAGATCCCGACGGTCAACAGAAGGAAACGCCGATCGCCGAAGTGGACGTGAACGACATCCTCGTTGTACGCCCCGGTGAAAGCATCGCGGTGGATGGCGAAGTCATCAGCGGCGAGAGCTATGTGGATGAAAGCATGATCAGCGGTGAACCGATCCCGGTTATCAAGACCGCAGGTGCCACGTTGCTCGCAGGAACGATCAACCAGAAAGGAAGCCTGCGGATGCGCGCGAAGAAGGTTGGTGGTGCCACCTTGCTCGCGCAGATCGTAAAGACCGTGCAGGAGGCGCAGGGAAGCAAGGCGCCGGTACAAAAACTGGTCGATAAGGTGGCGGGGATCTTCGTGCCGGTGGTGATCGTGATCGCCATCCTAAGCGCTGTCGTCTGGTGGACATTCGGTGGCGAACATGCCTTCACCCACGGCTTGATGGCGATGGTCACCGTACTGGTGATCGCCTGCCCTTGCGCACTCGGGTTGGCAACACCAACCGCGATCATGGCCGGAATGGGCAAAGGCGCGGAGAACGGCATCCTGATCAAGGATGCCGAAAGTTTGGAGCGCGCGAAGAAGATAACGGCGATCGTGCTGGACAAAACGGGTACGATAACCGAAGGAAAACCGGAAGTGGTGGAAACAGAAGGCCTGCAGGACACCGAAGCCGCGAGTGTGCTTCTCGCGATCGAATCGCTTTCCGAGCATCCGTTAGCGGAAGCTGTGGTGCGATACCTCCATGCGAATGGAGTTCATCACCGGGCAACGTTGGAAGAATTCGACAGCATCACGGGTAAAGGTGTGACCGCAACGGTCGATGGTACGACATGGCTTGTCGGAAGCCGACGTTTGATGGAAGAGAACGGCATCAGTATTCCTGCGCACTTCCGCGATGCAGAGAAGAAGTGGCAGGAAGCGGCTCACACCGTGATCTGGCTTTCGGGTCGCAAGGAAGTGAAGATCGCGATATCGATCGCCGATAAGATCAAGCCTTCTGCAGCGGAAGCGATCGCCCGAATGAAGTCCGACGGCATCAAGGTCTTCATGCAGACCGGTGATTCGCGCCGCACGGCTCAGGCCGTATCAAAAGCTGTAGGCATTGAGGACTTCCGCAGCGAAGTGCTTCCGAAGGACAAGGCATCATTCGTCACCGGCCTTCAGGAACAAGGGCACGTTGTGGCTATGGTCGGCGATGGCATCAACGACAGCGAAGCTTTGGCAAAGGCCGATGTGAGCATCGCCATGGGCAAGGGCAGCGATATCGCCATGGATGTTGCGCGCATGACCCTGATCAGCAGTGATCTGAACACCATCCCGAAAGCGATCACACTTTCAAAACGCACGGTCTCTCTGATCCGCCAGAACCTCTTCTGGGCCTTCATCTACAACATTCTCGGCATCCCCATCGCAGCGGGCATCCTGTATCCGATCAATGGCTTCCTGCTCGATCCCATGATCGCCGGCGCGGCCATGGCCTTGAGCAGCGTGAGCGTGGTAAGCAACAGTTTGCGGCTGAAGTGGGCCAAACTTTGAATAGAACGATCTAATCATGGAACAGAAAATGAAAAAGCCCGACATGTATCCGAAATTCTTCCTCATGCTCGTGATCTCGTTCATCATCATGTATCTGGTGATGTTCCTCAATGTGGCCGAAGCCGCGCACTTCCGCTTGAACGTGAACCGTGCCTACATGGCGATACTGATGGTGGCGCCAATGGCGGTGATCATGTTGCTCCTCATGGGGCATATGTACCCGGATAAGGGCCGGAATGCCGCGATCCTGATCGGCTCGGCCGTTGTCTTTGCCCTGGCGCTGTGGGCATTGCGCACGCAGACCGGCATTGCCGATGTGCAGTACATGAAAGCGATGATCCCGCATCACTCCTCTGCGATCCTCACCAGCGAAAGGGCCGCGATCGAAGATCCCGAAGTAAGGAAGCTGGCTGACGAGATCATCAAAGCGCAGAAGGAGGAGATCGCGCAGATGAAGCGGATCATCGAACGGATGGAGAACAACTGAAACTATTGGTCATGAAGATCCTGAACATCATTATAGCATCGATCGGGGCACTTTCCTTCACCAGTTGCTCCGCGCAGATAAACAACGCACACCAGATCACCGTTAAGATCGATGGCGACTGCCCCATGTGCGAGAAGACGATCGAGAGCGTCGGTACCGCTAAAGGTGAAGCCTCGGTGGATTGGGACGTTGATGCGAAGACCGCCAGCATCACCTATGACAGCACCCGCACCAATCTGGATGCCATCCTGAAGCGGATCGCCTATGCCGGTTACGACAACGAGCGTTATCTGGCGCCACAGGAGGCGTATGAGGCGCTGCCTTCATGCTGCCAATACGAGCGCACCTTGAAGCATGATCCGATCAAGAAGGAAGAACATGCGCACGGCCAACATGGACATTCCGGTCATGATGAGAAGACCGAGCATTCGGATCACGCCGAACAACCCGCGCATTCCGATCACGGCTCGCATGATATGGAGGCAACGGATCCTCAAACGAACGATCCGCTCGACCCTGTCTTCAACAGCTATTTCACGCTAAAGGATGCCCTGGTTGCTACCGATCGAAAAGCCGCAGCTGAGGCCGCATCAACACTTGCCGCCGCGATCGATGCAGTTCCCATGGCCGAACTCGATCACGAAGTCCATATGGTCTGGATGAAAGTGCTGCAGCATTTGAAAAGGAACGCCGATGCGATCGCCACTTCCACCGACATCGAGAAGCAACGAAAAGCCTTCAAGGAACTTTCCCAAGGCATGATCGAACTGGCGAACTCCGCACCGCGATCGGATGCGATCCATCTACAGCATTGCCCGATGTATGATGGTGGATCGGATTGGTTGAGCCGAGAGAAGGAGATCCGCAATCCGTACTACGGATCGAAAATGCTCACCTGTGGTAGTGTGAAGGAGACCATCGAATGAGATCCGTCGTGTTTTTCCGATCGCTCTTTATCACGTTGATCGTTCTGCACGCACAGTTCTCTATCGCGCAGCACGAACAGCATCTGCCGTTGCAACCGCTGGGTGCAAAAACCGCGGAAGGCGGCTTCACTCCGAAGACCGTGCGCTACGATCTGGTGATCCACGACACGATCGTCAACTATACCGGAAAGCCACGACCTGCCTATGCGGTGAACGGCCAGATCCCGATGCCCACGCTGGAATTCACTCTTGGAGATACCGCGCTGATCGTGATCACCAATGCGATGGAAAAGGAGGAGACCTCGCTGCACTGGCACGGGATCATCCTGCCCAACCAGTACGATGGCGTGCCTTACCTCACCACAGCTCCGATCCGACCCGGCGAAACACAGACGTACAAATTCCCGATCGTGCAGACCGGCACGTACTGGTATCATTCACACACCGATCTGCAGGAACAGGCCGGCATGCACGGCGCATTGATCCTGCACGAACGCGAGGATCCCGATCCACTGCCCGAACAGATCTGGCTTTTGAGCGATTGGACGGACATGAAACCGAAGGAAGTGCATCGCCGGTTGCACGCTGCCACCGACTGGTTCAGTGTGCAGAAACAACGGATCCGCCCCGGCACCACGCAGAGCTATTTCGAAGCGATAAAGGACGGCCACTTCGGCACCAAGGTCACTAACGAATTCAAGCGCATGCACGCCATGGATGTGAGCGATGTCTTCTACGATCGCATGCTTTCCAACGGCGTGGAAGAAGATCACGCGCCGCAGTTCAAGGCCGGGGATCGCGTGCGCGTACGCATCATCAACGGCGGTGCATCATCTTATTTCTGGATCACGTATGCGGGCGGAAAAATGACGGTCGTCGCCAGCGACGGCATCGATGTGGAACCCGTTGAAGTGGATCGCTTCATCATGGGCGTGGCCGAGACCTACGACATCATCGTCACCATTCCCGCCGACAGCACGGCGTTCGAGCTTGTCGCGACCGCGGAGGATCGCACGCGCGCCACCTCGCTCTGGTTGGGCAACGGCATCAAACAACTCGCTTCACCGCTTCCGCCGCTCAAGTATTTCGAGGGCATGAAGATGATGAACGATATGATGAAGATGAACGGCCAGTTGGATGACATGGGCATGAACATGAGCATGCAGCGTATGGACATGAACACCGTGATGTATCCCGAGATCACCGGCGATGGATCCGATCAAGCCAGGACCACCGATCATTCCGATCACAGCGCGCATGGCGGCGGACCCACCGATATCGTCACGCTTAATTACGGCATGCTTCGAGCCACCGAAAGCACCGCATTGCCGCCCGGTCCGATCAAGGAGATGCGCATGGAACTCACCGGCAACATGGATCGCTACCTCTGGGCGATCGACAACAAAACGGTCTCCGAGACCGATCGCATCCTCATCCGCAAAGGCGAGAACGTGCGCATCATCCTATTCAACAATTCCATGATGCGCCACCCGATGCACCTGCACGGGCATTTCTTCCGCGTGATCAACGGCAACGGCGATCGCTCCCCGCTGAAGAACGTGCTCGACATCATGCCCATGGAGACCGACACGATCGAATTCGCCGGCACCGAAGATGGCGACTGGTTCTTCCACTGTCACATCCTCTACCACATGATGAGCGGCATGGGCCGCGTGTTCACCTACGAGAACTCGCAGCCCAACCCGCAATTCACCGATCCGAAAAAAGCGTGGCGAAGATTCCTGCGCGACGATCGGCTCTGGCACTTCATGCTCTTCAACGATCTCGCCACCAACGGCAACGATGGTGAGGCCATGCTCCAGAACAAACGCGTAAGTCTGCAGGCCGAATGGCGCCTCGGCTACACCCACGATCACGGGCAGGAAGCGGAATTCCGCGCCGGCCGCTACCTCGGGCGCATGCAATGGTGGTTCCCCTACATCGGTTTCGACTGGCGCTCGCGCACGCACCACGAACTACCTGAAGAGAACCTCTTCGATCAGATCAACACCAAGGACAGCCGCAGCGCGGGGCGGATCGGCCTGCAGTACACACTACCCATGTTGATCGTTCTCGATCTCGCTTTCGATACCGATGGCATGTTCCGCGCCCAGTTGATGCGCGAGGACATCGCACTCACCCCGCGCCTGCGCATGGACCTTATGTGGAACACCGACACCGAGCACATGGAAAGGCTGCGCTACCAGATCACCAAGAACTTCAGCGCGACAACACACTACGACAGCGATATGGGTTGGGGCGTGGGAGTGGGGTTCACGTATTGAAATGTCATATCAAGCGAAAATGTCACACTGAGCGGAGTCGAAGATGTCACTCCGAGCGTAGTCGAGGAGTGGGCGTTCCCCTCGCAAAAGCCTCGGGTCGGGCCAACGTTGCAAGTCCGCACTCCTTCGTCGCTTGCGGGCTTTCCACTCATGTCCCTAACGCATGTCCTGAGCCATGCCGAAGGGCGCTGGCGCATTACCGGGGATTCCGTTATCGATCGGAAGAATTGTGGTTGAACGCGAAACCGCGTAAGTGCCGCAGCCGGAAAGCCCACAGGCCGTGCATTCGACGGCCGAGGACTTGCAGGCGAAGGCACGACCTGACAGGAATTCGCCCAAATAATTCCTGCATTCGCTTGAAAGATTATCTTTCGCACTGGCATACTTCACGGCCGGTAATTCAACCTGAACATGGCGGATAGTTTCGATCTTTTGGATGAGCTCGGCGACGAGAAGAAAGTGAACGAGCTCAAGGCACGCATCCAGCAGAAAAAGGGAAGCGACCTGGTCTCGAAGTTGGACAACATCGAGAGCGAGATCGAACGCGCGGCTGCGAACAACCGGAGCGCCGAGGATATTGTTTCGGGCATCATAAACGCCAAGTTCGAGAGCCTCAACGGCGATGTGAAGAGCACTGAGAAGGACCTGCAGGAGCTGATGCTGCACCTGCGCGCGATGCTCGACAGCTGCGGCGGCGAGTTCGCCAATCTGCAGGAACTGAACAAGAACGAGCAGTTCCTGGTGGAGAACGCGAAGAACAAGTTGAAGGCCGCTGAACAGGAATTGGCCGAGGCGAATGCGATGAGCAGCGCGTGGAACATCCTGTTCGGAATGAAGAACAGCCGCGTTGCCAATCGCACCAAGGATCTCGCCGCGGCGGAGCAGGGTGTGAAGAAGGCCGAACAGGACGCGAATCGCATGTACCGCGAACGCTTGAAGAACGCGGACATCGGCGATTCGCTCAACCGGATCATCAGCCAGGTTCAGGGTTTGAACCGTGTGGTGGAGGAGATGATCGTGGAGGTGGAGAAGCAGATCGATGCGCTGAAGAACCGCAAGGAACTCGCGTTCGAGACGAAGGAGAAAGCCGCCAAGGTGATGGAAAGCCGCAAGGCCGAACTGGAGAACCTGGAAGCGTTGATGAAGACGGAGGAGAACGCACTTGCGGAGCTCGCCAACAACTCACCGGAATACACCGAACAACAGAAGAAGATCGCCGACATGCGCGAGCGGCGTGCCGAGGTGAAAGGGCGTTACAACATCGCGCTGGGGATCTTCCAGAGCAAGGAGCGCTTTGTCGATCAGATCGTGGTACACCTTGAGGCACAGACCACCACGAAGAACAACCTGAAGCAGTTGATCGGCCAGCTGAAGAGCGACACCGAAGAACGGGTGACGACGTACGAATCAGGCCTCCAATTGATCCGATCGGCCACGGCGCAGGAGGCGGCTTCGATCTACGAGGAGGCCGGTGTGAAGACCGATCAGAAGATCACGGAGATCGCCGCGAAGGTGTTCGTCTCCAGCGAGCGCGATCGGATCGAGCGCGTGAAGAAACATCCGGAGCGGATGACCGAACTTCACAAGGTGCTCGTGGCCATGGCCGAAGCCACGGCGAAGTACAAAGCGCAGGACGCCGAGATCGTGAAGGCGCACGCCGACAAGTTCGGGATCGATGTGGCCGAGACGTTCAGCAGCAGCCATGAAGGCCGGAAAGCATCAGCTGCGGAACCGGCCGGTGGGGGCGGGAGGAAGGGTGGCGTGAACGATCTGTTGGGAGGGTAGGGGTAGTCTATTCGAGCCTCGATCCAAAATAATCTAGATCGGTCGATCCCCAGATCATGAAGACGATCGATATCGAAAGCCATTTCACGGATCTCGATCGCGCCATTTTGGAGAACAATGTGGAGTACGAGCGGTACTTCAAGTTCATCACGCACATCATCGATGCGCTCACAACCACCTTCGCGCCGAAACCGGGCGAGTACGAGTACGAGGCGGTGATCGTAAAGGATCTGTCCGCGCGATTCC
>JAEYYE010000043.1 GCA_023430945.1 Bacteroidota bacterium | reverse complement strand
CGGACCGCGCAAAGCTTCACCCAATGAGCGCAACATGATCGGCAGTCGCATGTTCAACGGCCCAGTTCCTGCGCGAGTGCAGCGGCCTCTTTTTTGTAGGTGTGCCGGGCCATTCCGGCGATCCGTTGTGCCTCGGCCAAAGCACGATCGCGCTGATCGCTGCACACCCAGCACAAAAGCGTGTACCATTCCGTCTGATCTCGGAATTCCTTCACGCGGCTGTTCTCCAGATGGTCCAGCTGCAGTTCGGCATCGTACGGAAGATCCATCGCCAGCAGGCACATCGCCATGTACAGGTGTGCGCTCTTCTCGAAACCGCGCCGCTCCATGTACACGCGCAGACTGTCGGCCGCCACATCATAGCTGCCCTCGGAATAGAGGTTCATCGCGTTGTGATACGTACGGTGCGCAGTGCCCATTGCGGCACGTGATGAGACCAGATCGGGATAAGGTCCAAAGTACCGGCCACAAAGATCCTGCTGTTCGCGGCTTCCGCAGGAAATGCAGGCCAGCAACAGGAAAGGAAGCATGGTTCGCATCGTTCAAAGCTATTGAAGCGATCGCATGCAACGGCCTTTGCGCAGGCCTTCTTCACCCGAGCTCACGATCACATGCGTGGCTTTCCCGATCAGGTGATCCTCCGGCACGAATCCCCAATAGCGTGAATCGGCGCTGTGATCGCGGCTGTCGCCGAGTACGAAGTAATAGTTCTTCGCGATCACATAATTCCTCAACGGTGCGCCGTCCATGAGCAGCGAATCCCCGCTCACGCTGAGCTTATGGCCCTCGTAATGCGTGATGATGCGGTCGTACAAGGGTAGATCGTGCATGGTGATCGCGATGGTATCACCTTTTGCGGGAACACGCAATGGGCCATGATCATCGTTGTTCCAGCGGTGCTGTGGACTGAACGGAAAGATGTTCCGCGGGTATCCTGTTGACGGGCCCATCTCCTCCGCTTCCAGATCCGGAAGATCGATCTTCAACTTTGCGAGGATCTCATCGTTCAGCGGTGCAGGCTTCATCGTTCCTTCCGCCGGGATCGTTCCTTTTGGAAGCTGCAATGCATTGAGCACGCCATCGATCGCAGTGGGATCCACGTGCAGTATGAATGAACTTGTGCCGGTGGCCGGAGGAGGGATGTAGGCACCGTCCACGTACAGATCGCCATTCAACATCTGCACCTTGTCACCGGGCATGCCCGCGATGCGTTTCACCAGCAATGGGCGCTGGTACAAGGGCAGGTGATCGCTCACCGGATCGTGGAAGACCACGATATCGTTACGATCGTAACCGTTCCATGCGGCGGTGCGATCCACCAGGAGCACATCGCCTGGAAGGAGCGTGGCATACATGCTCGTACTGTCCACGATCACCCAGCGGGCAATGAAGAAGTACACCAGCGCCAGGATCGGGATCGCGACCAGCGCTGCCTTCGACCATTCCTTCATACGTGCGATCCCCCGATCGGGCGCGTGCACTTCATGTTCATTTCTCGGAATAAAGTGCGATCGAATTGCCTTCGCTGTCCTTGAAGAAGGCCATGTAGCCGATCTGGTCGCTGATCTTCGTCTTGTGTATCATGATTCTGCCACCGGCCTCTTCCACGCGCCCCAGCGGCACGTTCAGATCGGGATCGCCATTGAAATAGATGACCACCCCGTTGTCGCTCGGTTTATGGAATTCGCTTTTCACCAATGCGCCGCCGCTGAGCTTCCTGTCGTTCTGATCGTATGGGAACACCACCATCTGCAGTTCCGGCAAGTCCATCAACTCCATCTTCACATCGAAGACCGTTTCATAGAAGCGCTGTGCACGGGCCAGATCGGTGGCCGGTATCTCGAACCAATTGAGGAGCCTGTTCTTTTCCATTTTATGTGATCGGTATTCTTACCCCAAACTAATCAAACCGCAAGCGCTCCCGCACCCAGCCAGTTCGCGATGATCTGCGGGCCGGCGGGTGAGAGCACACTTTCGGGATGGAATTGCACGCCACATGCATCGAACTTCCGGTGCCGGATCGCCATGATCACGCCGTGTTCACTTCTCGCGGTGATGGATAATGAAGGTGGGAAGGTGGCGGGATCGGCGGCCCAGGAATGATAGAGGCCCACCGGGAAATGTGTGGGGAGCCCGTTGAACAGCGGATCGGGAGGCTCGGCGATGCTGCATCCCACAGCAACACCGTGCATCACGTTCGGTTGATTGAAGAGCGTGCCACCGCAGATCTCCACGATACCTTGCATGCCAAGACAGATCCCCAGGATCGGTTTGTGCGGCATCAGTTCCCAAAGCAGTTCCATCATGATCCCCGCTTCGCTGGGAAGGCCCGGGCCGGGGGAGAGAACGATCCGATCATAGGTCGATGCTTCTTCCACGCCGATCGCATCGTTCCGGACCACATCCACATGCGCGAACGGTTCCAGCAGGTGATGCAGGTTCCAGGTGAAACTGTCGTAGTTGTCCAGCAGAAGCACGCGCATCGATCGGATCAATAGAGCAGTTCGCCGTCGTTGCCGAGCGGACGCCGTTGTTCGTACTTCATATCGCGCAGGATGCTGGCCTTCACGTTGATCCGGAAAGTGAAGCTTTTTCGGAGGCCGATCGGGATCACGTTGAGGTTGAATTCCCAGCAATGCAGGTCCCAGTAAAGGTTCAGCGAGGTAGGCGTCCATTCCTCGGCCACCAGATCGTAGCCGCTGCTGAAACCGAGCTTCCAATATTTCAGGATGTTCACATCACCATTGAAGAGAACGCTTTGCCGTTGGGAATCCGTGATCGAATCGCCAGCATACGCGCGGTCGATGTCGTAACTGTAGTTCACGCCAAGCCGCCACGGAAGACTGAAATTGATACGCGCGCCGCGTGATGGATCGGCTTCCTCGACTACCGTTTCGTTGTAGCCGACCTGATCTCCGCTCTGTACCGACTGCCCATATTTCGTGCTCTTCACATCGAAACCGATCGCGACATTGGTGGATAGCATGCGAGCCAATTTTCCGGTGCTTGAATATTCGCTGCGATCGATGCGCTGGCCTGCGTAGTTCACGGCGTACGGATCCCAGATGCTCACATAGTTCAAGTTGATCCGGTTGAAGAGCATGGTGCGTGCGGATACATTCACCGGCGACCAGCGCAGGGAATCCTTCAACAGATCGTAGCTCGTATTGAAGCCTACAAAATCGATCAGCCCGATCTTCTTCACATCACTTCCGCTTTCGGTTTTCCGATCGCGCACTTTGGCTTCGAGGCTTTGGATCAATCCGAGGTTCAGTGTGCCGCTTTCGCCGGCAGGCGGTTCGCCAAAGATGCCGATCTCGAACGGCGAGTAGCTGATCGGAACGCCGGACGTATCCAGCCCAAGGCTGATCCTGCGGCCCATATCGGGCCGGTAGTTGAAACCGATCGTGGGTGTGATCACATGGCGAACGGCCTGCACGGTATTCCCGCGCAACGTGTACATGCCGTACAGTTTGCTGGTGAAATTGGCGCCCATGCTCACTTCACTCGCGCGCCTGATGCCTGGGATCGTATCACGTAAGAGGGAATTGCTGGCCGTATCGAAGACAGCCCGTGTCGATTCGAAATAGATCCGTTCTGTATGCC
>JAEYYE010000385.1 GCA_023430945.1 Bacteroidota bacterium | reverse complement strand
GGATCATCCCCGGCAACATCCTCGATCTGGGATACGCCGATCTGGCACCGCTCTTCTTCATTGCGCCGTGGGTCTTCCTCTTTCTCGTTCCTGCGATCACCATGCGAAGCTTCAGTGAAGAACGAAGAACAGGCACGATCGAATTCCTGCTCACCAAGCCGCTCTCCGAAACACAGATCGTGCTGGCCAAATACATCGCAGCGATCACACTGGTGATCATCGCGTTGCTGCCCACGTTGGTCTATTGGTATTCGCTTCACGAACTCGCGGTCCCGAAGGGAAACCTCGATACCGGCGGGATCATCGGTTCGTACATCGGTCTGTTGTTCCTGGCGGCCTGCTTCGCCGCGATCGGGGTTTTTTCCTCCGCACTCACAGATAGCCAGATCGTGGCTTTCCTGATCGCCGTTTCGCTCAGCTTCTTCCTTTACATGGGGTTTGAATTGATGACCGATTTCCAATCGTTCGGTGCGTTGGAAGGTCCGCTGAAATCGATCGGGATCCATGCCCACTACATCAGCATGAGCCGGGGCGTGATCGACCTGCGAGATGTGCTCTATTATCTCGGTGCGATCGTGATCTTCCTGCTCCTCACGCGCACCGCGCTCCAAAGCCGCAAGTGGTGATGGTGAAGGAAAAGGCCGTGAAATTGCGATCGGGAAGTACGCGCGGTGGCGATCTGCTGGAGCTGATCATGGGGATCGGTATCGTGCTGCTCGTGATCTTCATCGGATCGTTCTTCACCCTGCGCGCCGATCTCACCACCGAGAAACGCTACACGCTTACAGAAGCCACTGAACAGCTGGTGAGCGACCTGAACGATGTGGTGTACGTGAAGGTGTATCTCACCGGTGCGCTTCCCGCCGATCTGCAACGGCTTTCACAGGCCACGCGCGATCTGCTGGATGAGATGCGCGTGCATTCGCCGGAGAACCTGCAGTACACCTTCATCGATCCGAACGAAAGCCCCGATGAGAAGACGCGGCAGGAAGTGTATGATGAATTGCAGGCCGCAGGTCTGGAGTACAGCAGCATCCGCTTGCGCGACAAGGGCGCGTACATGGAGCGGATCGTCTTTCCCGGAGCGCTGATCACTTATGGCGAAAAGACCGTTCCATTGCAATTGCTGAAAACGCAGCTGCGCACGCCCGATGCGGATATCGTGAACCGATCGATCAACAACCTGGAATACGAGTTCGCCAGTGCGATCCGCCAGGCGATGAGCCGCGAGAAGAAGAAGATCGCCTTCCTTGAAGGACATGGTGAATTGGGCGAACTGCAGGTGATGGATATCACGAAAGCGCTGGAGGAACATTACACCGTGCGCCGCGTGCGGATCGATGACCGGATCGATGCGCTGAGCCACCGTGTGGAAGGAATGGCCGGCCGCGTGAACGACTTTGACGCGCTGATCATCGCCAAACCTGACAGTGCTTTCAGCCAGCGCGACAAATACGTGATCGATCAATTCATCATGTATGGTGGAAAAGTGCTCTGGTGCGTGGACATGATGGGCATGGACCTGGACAGCCTTCGCTTGAACCAGTTCTCCATGGCCACGCCCCTGCCGTTGGGGATCGATGATCTGCTGTTCGCCTACGGCGTGCGGATCAACAAAGACCTTCTGCTCGACAGGAGCTGCGCGCCGATCGAGATCTACACGCAACCCTACGGTAACCAGCGCAAGCTTGAACGCTTCCCCTTCTACTTCGAACCGGTGCTGATCCCGGAAAGCACCCACCCGATCGTTACCAACATCGATCCGGTGCATACGCGTTTTTTAAGCAGCCTCGATACCATTGCGGCGGAAGGGATCGACAAGACCATCCTGCTCACCACTTCGCCCTACTCGCGCATGTTGCGCAATCCGGTGCGCGTAAGTCTCAACATCGTTGAATTGGATATGGGCTTGGATCGGAACACCATTCCCTACATACCCGTTGCCGCATTGCTCGAAGGTGAGTTCCGATCGGCTTTCGTCGATCGGCTTCCGGCGGAATTCACTTCCGATCCCGAGGTCGCGTACAAGGAAAATGGCCGGCGAACTGCACAGATCGTGATCAGCGATGGTGATATGATCGCCAACCGCGTGGACCACCAGAAAGGCATGTACTACATGCTCGGGTTCGATCGGTATGCGAACGCGAAGATCTACGGCAACCGTGAAATGATCATCAATGCCATGAACTATCTGCTCGATGATCAAAGCCTGATCAGCATCCGCTCACGCGCGATCACCCTGCGTCAGCTCGATCAGGTCCGGATCGAACAGGAGCGAACCAAATGGCAGGTGATCAATCTTGCCGTACCTATCGCACTATCCGTGATCGCGGGGCTCCTGTACCATTTCCACCGCCGCCGGCGTTCCACACGTACCACATGAACAAACGTTGGATCTTTCTTCTGGTATTGATCGTGCTCGGCGCCCTCGCCTGGATACTGCACAAGCGCAATACGAAAAGCACACTCGCTGGTCCGTTGAGCGATTTCGCCATCACCGATACCGCATCGGTGGATCGCATCTTCATCTCCGATCAGAAAGGCGTTTCCATTGATCTGCGCCGTGCCGGCCATCGATGGACCGTGAACGGCAGTTTCATTGCGAAGCAGAATGACGTGGACATGTTATTGCGCACGTTCGCACGCGTGGAAGTTCGCAGCCCCGTCCCTAAAAGTACCGAGCCGATGGTGTTGCGCACCATGGCGGCGGCTTCAAAGCGGGTGGAGATCTACCAGGGTGGCCGCAAACCTTCGAAGATCTGGATCGTCGGTCATGGTACGAAGGATCATTATGGCACATACATGATCCTGGAGAAACCCGATCAGGGCCGGAGTTCCACCCCGTTCATCATGGGATTGAGCGGTTTCACCGGGATCCTTGGTCCGCGCTTCCATACCGGGCTGGATGACTGGCGCAGTACCACGGTCACCGACTTTCCCGATCTGTATGAGATCGCAACGCTCGAAGTGGAACATCCGCAGATGCCACGCGAATCCTACCGGATCGAAAATCTGGAAGGCGGCAAAGCACGCTTCACCGATCTGCAAGGCCAACCGATCGAACTGGACACGATGCTCGCGCGCGCGGCCTTCCTTTCCTTCCAGAAGCTGAACTACGAATACATCGAGCGCAACCTGACCGCGCAACAGAAGGATTCACTCCTGAACACATCACCGAACCATATCGTGCGGCTCACCACACGCGATGGAGAGAAGAACGAGATGAAATTCTGGTACATGCCTTACAAGGGAGAGGAAAGCCAGTGGGATCCGCGGATGTTGCACGATAATGTAAGGATGCGCGCGCTGATCCAGGATACGTTGCTGGTGGTGGTGCAGCGGCACATGTTCGATCGGGTGGTGCAGCCTGCGAGCGCGCTGAAAAGCTCCTGAC
>JAEYYE010000370.1 GCA_023430945.1 Bacteroidota bacterium | reverse complement strand
GGCCTCACCCAACCAAAGACACCAGCGTTCCCAACCGTTGATGAACTCGTCCGATCCCAGCCACCGCTTGAAATACTTCGATGCGATCGGTTCTATCTTCAGGAATTCGTCGCGTTCTTCAGTTGTGAAGAGATAATTGCCGCCATCGATCGGTTTGTTGCCGATCCCGATCGAAGGCACGTCACAGATCTGCCTCTGCCTGCTTGTAACTACGACATCGTTCGCTTCTACCAGATAAGGAGCAATGTTCCTCACATTGATCTCGATCGGATCGGCTTTAGGATCCGTGTAAGTGAACAAACGCTTCTTCGGCACATCGAAGTCAGCGAAGCCGATGATCACGCAATGCACGGCTGCAACGCCGCGCGCGTCGTTGTTCCAGCGAAAGGTCTGGTGCGCGAAGTGGATCTTGAAACCCTGCTTCAACAACAGCCCCCACAACACGCCAACTTGTTCGCCCTGCGTAATGCTGTTGGTGCTCACGAACGCGGTGCGCGTGGACTTCGATCCGTGCTTCAGCATGTATTGCGCCGCAAGCCCGTACCAGCCGCACACGAAATCCAGCGTGCCCGCGCCTTTCACGTCATGGAAGATCCGCAGGATATCCTGGCGCATTTCCGCCGTCATCAACTTGCTTCCAATGAACGGCGGATTCCCAAGAATGAGATCGAACCGATCGCCTTCCGGCAGCAGGCTTTGCCAGTCGGTGCGCAACGCGTTGGCATTTACGATCGTGGCGCTGTGGCGTAGCGGAATGCGCACCATGTATTCGCCAAAGGCCGCGCTCACCTGCTGGTTCATCTGGTGATCCACCAGCCACATGGCCACCTGCGCGATCTGCGCGGGGAAGTCCTCGATCTCGATCCCGTAGAACTTGTCCACGTTCAGCCGCACGAGGTGATCGACATCGGTTACCTGTTGCCCGCGTTGCAGCGCGCGGATCACTTCGATCTCCAGCAACCGCAGTTCGCGGTAGGTGATCACCAGGAAGTTGCCACAGCCGCACGCGGGATCGAGGAACTTCAGATCGCCGAGCTTCTTGTGGAACTTCTCCAGTTGCGGCCTGCTGCGTTTCGCCTTTTCGAACTAGTCCCACAATTCATCCAGAAAGAGCGGCTTGATCAGTTTGAGGATGTTGGCCTCGCTGGTGTAGTGCGCGCCCAGGTTGCGCCGCTGCTTCGGATCCATGGCGCTCTGGAACAGCGCCCCGAAGATGGCCGGACTGATCTTGCTCCAATCCAGCGACGCGCATTCCAGCAACGTAACGCGCATGGCACCATCCCAATCGGCGATCGGCAGCGGTTCGGCAAAGAGCTTCCCGTTGATGTACTTCAGATCGGCGAGGCGCTCGTCCAGGTTCTTCTGCCGTTTCTCATCGGGCGTGTTGAGCAACTGGAAAACGCGCGCGAGCTGCGGTCCCAGATCGGTCCCATCTTCCCGCGTCTGGTCCACGATGAAGTTGTAGAACGCATCCAGCTCGAAGATGCCGGTATCATCGGCGAAGAGGATGAAGAGCAGCCGGACGAGATAGACCTCCAGCGCGTGGCCATCGTAGCCGTTGGCCTTCAGCTCATCGTGCAACTGGCCCATCAGCTCGGCGGCCTTCAGGTTCACCGGATCCTGCGCACGCGGCATGCGCGTGGCGTACCCGGCGATGAAGTCGAACAGCTCGATCCGCTGCGGCAATTCCTCCAGTGCGATCGTGGCGCTCGTTTTTTCCTCCAGATCATCGATCCGGATCTTGGCGAAATCGCTCACGATCACATAACGCGGCAACTCGTGATCTTTCAACCCATGGAAATAACCGATCGCCTGATCGACGGCCTTGCCCAGATCTTTTCCGCGGCTCTTGTGCTCCACCACGAGCTTTCCCGGCCAGAACAGATCGATGAAACCGTCGGCATCAGCGCCTTTGGAACTGAGCTTCTTCACATGATGTTCGAAGCTTGCGACACGTCTGCGCGGCACACCGAACACGTTGAAGAAATCGTCCCAGAAGCTTTTGGCTTCCGCATCTTCACTGGAAACGCTCGCCCATTCACGCGCAAAGCGGGTTGCTCTAGATCGGATCTCTCGTCGGCTTAATGGCATCGCTGCGGCTGGCAAAGTAGAAAAGGGAAATGAATTGGGAGGCGATGACGACGACGCCGATCCCGAAAGCCGTCCCTTTGCCTGCAACGTATTTTCGCGGCCCATGCGACAAGATCCGATCGACCGGCTGCTGAGGCCGGTGGACAGCTTCATACACGATCAGGCAGCCTCGGGCCTTGTACTTTTCTTCTCCACGGCGATCGCGTTGATCCTGGCGAATTCCCCCTGGCGCGATGCGTACCATCATTTCTGGACCAACAGCATCGCGATCCAGATCGGTGGCTTCCACCTGGAGAAGGATCTGCACCACTTGATCAACGATGGTCTCATGGCCATGTTCTTCTTCGTGGTGGCCCTGGAATTGAAACGCGAATTCGTGGGCGGTGAATTCTCCGATCTGCGCAACGCCATGCTCCCGATCGGTGCTTCGATCGGTGGCATGGCCTTTCCCGCTTTGATCTTCATTTTCATCGTTGGGCCTTCGAGCGCCGAAGCGGCGGGTTGGGGGATCCCCATGGGTACCGATACCGCATTCGTGCTCGGGCTTCTTGCACTGCTCGGCAAACGGATGCCGCCCGCGATCAAGGTGTTCTTCATATCCACCGCCGTGACCGATGACATCGGAGCCGTTTCAGTGATCGCGCTGTTCTACACATCCGATATTTCGATCAGCAACCTGCTGCTCGGCGGCATTTTCCTGGTAACACTGATCGTGATGAATCGGCTGGGCGTGCGCAGCGTGCGCGCCTACGGGCTTGTCGGGATCGGCGGTCTCTGGCTCGCATTCCTGCTCAGCGGTGTGCACGCCACGGTGGCCGGGGTGCTCGCGGCGCTCTGCATTCCGGCGCGTACCAAGATGAACGAGAACACCTATTCCACCCGTTTGCGCGAACTGGCGGATCGATTCACGGCCGTATCCACACCACCCAGCAATATCCTGAACACCGAACAACTCTACGTGATCAGGAAGGTGAAGCGCTTCAGTGCGTATGCGGAAACGCCCCTGCAGCGGCTTGAACAAGGACTGCATCCGTGGGTCGCCTTCGGTGTGCTTCCGCTCTTCGCGCTGGCCAACGCCGGCATCGAATTGCCTGCATCGATCGGGGGTATGTTCGACAGCCGGGTGACGCTCGGGATATTTCTTGGCCTGCTGATCGGAAAACCGCTCGGGTTGTTGTTCATGAGCTGGCTTTTCGTGCGGCTGAAACTGGGGAAACTTGGCCGTGGGGTGACCTGGCCGCACATGGCCGCGATCTCCGTGATGTCCGGTCTGGGCTTCACCATGGCGGTGTTCATCAACGAACTTGCGTTCAACGATCCGCTGGTGCGTGAAGATGGGAAACTGGGGATCCTGTTCGCATCGGTGGTCGCGGCCACAGTGGGCGTGCTGCTGTTC
>JAEYYE010000261.1 GCA_023430945.1 Bacteroidota bacterium | reverse complement strand
GTGGTGAAGGACGATGAATGGCGCGTATTGCAGCGCTGGTACCGCAGCATGCATTTCTTCGAGGCGCATGTATTGCAGCAGAGCGGTTACGCGCACATCGAGTTGGACAAGATCTTTAGGCAGAAGGACGAGAAGTTCATCCGCATCCTTAACAATTTGCGTGATGACAAGGTGACCGCGCAGGATGTGGCCGATCTGAACGTTCATTACAAACCAGCGATCGGCAGGGAAGAGACCGAAGGCGTGATCACGCTCACCACGCACAACTGGAAAGCCGATGAGTTGAACCAGGGATCGCTCGCTGCCCTGCCGGGAAAGATCGCGCGGTTCGAGGCCGAGATCGAAGGGGAATTTCCGCAGAGCATGTACCCGGTGTTACGTGAGCTGGAATTGAAGGAAGGCGCGCAGATCATGTTCGTGCGCAACGATCCGGAGAAGATGTACTTCAATGGAAAGCTCGCGCGCGTGGAGAAGATCGGCAGCGACGGGATCGACGTGCGCATGCTTGACGATGATCAGCCGTACACGTTGAAGCGTGCGATCTGGGAGAACAAGCGTTACACGATCGATCCGGTAACGAAAGAGCAGAAGGAAGAGATCCTCGGTATCTTCGAACAGTATCCGGTGAAGCTGGCCTGGGCGATCACGGTGCACAAAAGCCAGGGCCTAACCTTCGATCGTGCGATCATCGATGTGGGCCAGGCGTTCGCTCCCGGGCAGGTTTACGTAGCGTTGTCACGGTTGCGATCGCTGGAAGGGTTGATCCTGCGCACACCGATCGACCCATCCGTTGTTTCATGCGATCGAGAAGTTGTCGCGTTCAGCGAACGGCGGCATGCGCAGCAGGCCCTGCCCGATCAGTTGCGCGAGCAACAGCGCGAATATCTGCGCATGATGCTTTCCAGCGCCTTCGATCTGGGCGATCCGATCCGTCGAGTGGAAGTGTTGATCCGGGAGAACGATCCATCGGCTTTCGAATTGGAGGCCATGCGCACCGCGATGCCGGAGCTGCTAACCAAATTGAAAGCGGAGGAAGAGAACTCACGGAAATTCCAGAACCAGTTGCTGCGCCTGTTGCATGAAGATGATCGCGAGAAATTGCTGGAACGGATCGATAAGGGCGGTGCGTATTTCTCCGATCATCTCAACGGCTGTATGAAGGATCTGTTGAAGCATCTGGCCGCCGTGGAGAAGCTTAGTCGCAGCAAGGAATACGCGGAAGCACTGCGGGATGTGGATGCCGTTCTTGTGAAGAAACTACTGACCATTGCGCGCGCCGGGAACGTCACCACTGCGATCCTCAATGGCACCGAAGTGCAACGCGTGCAGGAATTGGAGAACGCACTGAAGCAGCGACGCGTGGCCCTGATGGATGAAGTGCGTTCATGGGCTGAAGAGAACCTGAAGGAGCTTTCCACCAAAAGTGGTCGCCGCCGCCGGAAGGGAAAGGACGATGTGTTCGGCGAACCGAGAGAACGCAAGAAGAAGATCAAAGGCGAGACCTACCTGCGTACGTATGTGATGTTCAAGGAAGGAAAGCCGATCGAGGAGATCGCGGCTGAGCGAAGCCTCACGCGATCAACAGTGGAAGGACACATCGCGCGTGGGATCGCAGAAGGTGTGATCGAGATCGATTCAGTGATGCCGGCGGAAAAACGTGATACGATCGCGGATTGGATGCAGGAGCACAAGGCCGGACTCAATGAGGCGCGTGCGAATTTCGGCGATCGCTTCAGCTATGGGGAATTGCGGATGGTGCAGGCTTGGTTGAAGCGGGGGGAGGAGTGAAGGTTTGATCGGTCTGTTCAACCGCTCATCAATGATTCCTTTCCGTGAACGGTTTCTGCCGTTCCTGTTTTTCATAATGAACATCGCTTTTGGTCAGAGATAGTTTCAATGACGCTAACCAAAACCTTTCCGCTATGAGAACATATCTCTACTCTTTGATCCTGGCTTCCATTTGTACCTCGGTCAGATCGCAAACAGCTATGAATGTTCTGGATGCCAATAACCTTTCACTTTATGTTCGGTCGAACGGCCAATTCACACCGTCGCAGAATGGTGCATCCCTGGTCTTGAATAGTGCGATCGAAAGAAGCTTGATGTATGCTGGTGGGCTCTGGATGAGTGGGATGGATCCATCGGGAGGTTTACATGTCGCGGTCCATAAGTATGGGGCCGATGGACACGACTTTTATCCGGGGCCATTGACTGTTGGTGGCGATGCCAGTATATCACCCGAAATGATGCAACAATACGATCAGGTCTGGCGCATTTCCAGGAATCAGTTGGAAGAACAACAGGCATATTTCGAATGTGTTTCGGATCCCAACTGTGATCTGGAAGACCTATTTCCATCAGCTACACGATCCCGGCTGACTTTATGACTTGGCCGGCGATGGGGAATATCGATGAAGGCCAGGAACTATATCTCGCCCCTTTTGCTGAACCCGATCAGGATAACGTTTACGATCCCACTATTGGTGATCAGCCTTGCGTCGCCGGGGACGTGGCTTTGTTCACGATCTTCAATGATAAGGGCGGCCCTCATTTCGAATCTGGTGGTTTGCCGCTCGGCATCGAAGTCCACATGATGCCTTTCGCTTATACTAGCGGCAACGAGGATCTATGGAACACTCTTTTCGTTCACTACAAATTGATCAATAGAAGCAGCGTAACTTATTCCAATTTCAAGTTCGGTATTTTCTCCGATCTGGACGCAGGCTGTGCCAATGATGATCTGGTTGGAACTGATGTTGGGCGGAATATGGTCTATGCGTATAATATGGATGATATGGATGAAGACTGTCTGGGGACAATAGGGTTTGGGGACCAGCCTCCTGCGGCCGGCATGATGGTCTTGAAAGGTCTTCGGTTGGATCCAAATGGGACCGACGATGAAGTGATCAATTCATTACCTTCATACAACGGCAGTGCTTTCGGTGATGGGTTTGCAGATAATGAGAGATGCGGTTTGACAGGTTCGATGCATTTTCGCCGCGGAATTTCGAATCCGATGGTCACTGATCCTTATATCGATGCGCACTTCTATCGTTATCTGAATATGCTCTGGACAAGCACCATCCCATTGACCTATGGCGATCTTGGCTATTCATCGGATCCTGCGGCTATCCCGAGCGCCTTCTCCTTTCCAGGTGAGAGCGATCCATATGGTGTTGGCACGAACGGTGAGATCCTTGAGCCATGGTATGATTCATACTCTGAACTTTCGCCTGATCCCCGTATTCTTGCCATCCTTGGCCCGATAACATTGGAGCCCAGTGAGTACCAGGAGATCCTGATCGCCTACATATATGCGCGCGCAGATGAAGGTGGAGCTTTGGCGAGTGTCGCCGCGCTCCAGCAGCGAGCGGATAACGTCCGCGCTTTTGCGCAGAACATTCCAGGCCTGATGGCTGCCGGTTCACTCTGCGATGAAATGCCTGTCAGCATTACTTCTCTATCCAGGAAGCCCTCAACACTTTCGATCCACCCGAATCCCGCTACCGATATGGCGACTGTCGTCTTTGGCGAAGGCTTTGACCATGGAACATTGCAATTGTTCGACGTTGCGGGTAGATCGATCATGACACTTCCGATCCGTGGATCATCCGTTGCGCTTCCGATCGGTGCTCTGAGCTCAGGTTCATATCACCTTCGTGTGACCGACCATGACCGGTCGATCACAGGCCGCTTCATCAAGGAGTGAACGAAATGCGAAGGGGCGGCCGATCGGCCGCCTCTTCGCATTCTTTTATCGATCGGTTCACTGCAAGGCGATCTCGGCCTGGTTGGCAACGGTGCCTTGAAGTTCGTAGCCTGGTGGCAGCACGGCATCCTTGCCCTTCTTCAGCAGGAAAAGTGGACTTACGACCGCTGCCAAGGCGACTGCTCCGCCTACTTTGTTCTCACCGGCCATCGACGCGTGGCCGTTCGTCAGCACGATCATCTGGCCATCCACGGCTTGCACCACGGTCGGCCGCATGTTGAAGGATCCCTTCCTGCCCATCGCGCCGCGCTCTTCCAGCGAAGTGATCTGCCCGCTCGCCATGGCACCGCCTTTGATCAGGATCTTTCCCTTCACGATAACATCATACTTCACGCGCAGTGGAACGCTTTGGCCTACCGCCATGTGCGCCGATGAAAGTTCCTGAAGCGTTTCCAGCACCACGGTGGTCCCCGCAGGAAGTTTTTCCTGTGCGTTTGCATTGAAGGCGAACAAAAGGCTGGTGGCAACGATGCTGAGGATGTTCTTGTAGTTCATGGCTTTCGCGGTTGTTGGGTTCTTGTTGGGTTTCCGTTTCCGGTGACCCAAAACAACCTCCATCACCAGCGCTCGCATAGTGGCAATGAGCAACTGGCGGTGCATGCCGATCAAGTGGCTGATCAACGAGCGAAATGAAGAAAGAAACGGATAGGATCGCTGTAACATCGAGGCTGATGAGCGCGTCATAGCTATATCACTTACGTATGCGAAGCACCATCCTCTTCATCCTTTACACTTGCGCCCAAGTACTCATCGCGCAACAGCACTATGACTATTCCGTGGATCTGACGGCCTTGGAGAACGATCGGCTCACAGTGGACCTGATCGCTCCTGAAGCGGTCGGCGATAGTTCCATCTTCTGTTTCCCGCGGATCGTTCCTGGGATCTATGGTGTAATGGATCATGGGCGTTTGGTGCATGGTCTGCAGGCATTCGCGGCCGATGGATCGGAAATTGAAGTGGACCGGATCGATACGAATTGCTGGAGCATCACCGGCGATGTTCACAGGATCACCTATTCCGTTGATGACGGATGGGAGGAATTCGACCGGCACCTGAAGGATATTCCCGGTGTTACGCAGGGATATTACAGATCGTCAGAAGGCACTTTCAAGGACAGTGTCTTCGTCATCAACAACAATGCGCTTTTCGGATATTTCGATGGTTTCGAGCGATCACCTATCGAGGTGAGGATGAAGATCCCTTCAGGCCTGTTCGCGGCGACAAGTATGGAGCATCATCCGATCGAAGGTGGCATACGATCCACAGCGAAAGATTACCGCACGCTCGTGGATTCGCCCATCCTGATCGCACCGCCGGATACTGCGCATATCCGCTTGAACGATATCGACGTGCTCGTCGCTGTGCATAGCACTTCCAGAAAAAAGATGGCGGCTGAGATCGCCACGCATATCAAGCCGTTGTTGGAGGATCAACGCGCGTATCTCGGCGGAACATTGCCAGTGGATCGTTACTCCTTCCTTCTCTATCATCATCCCGAAACACGCCCGGATTCATGGTCCGGCGATGGTCTCGAGCATGCCACCTCCACATTGATCCTGCTCCATTCACCCACCGATCCGCAAGCAATCAAGGAACAGGTATATGGCATCGCGAGCCACGAGTTCTTCCACACCATCCTGCCGATCGGCGTGCACAGCGAAGAGATCGCGAACTATCATTTCCAGCACCCGGAAATGTCGAAGCACCTGTGGCTTTATGAGGGAATGACCGAATATTTCGCGATCCATATGCCGATCAAGCAGGGCCGCATTACGCTCGAGGAATTCCTTGCCACGATCGAAGGAAAGATCCGCCGGATGAACGGGTTCACGGACAGCATTCCGCTTACAACATTGAGCGAGCAGGCCATGCAGCGGCAGGACCAGTACTACAATTTCTACTTGAAGGGAACCCTGTTCTGCATGGGGCTCGACATCGCGTTGCGCAAAGGTTCGAAAGGTGAGATGGGGGTGGTCGCTCTCATCGATCGGCTCCATGAGAAGTACGGCCGGGGCAGACCTTTCAAGGATGAGGAACTTTTTGCTGTGATCGAAGAGATGACGACACCTGCGATCGGTGAAATGCTTCGCCAATATCTGGATCGGCCCGGCCCATTGCCGTTGAAGGAATGGTTCACTGAAGTGGGGATCGAGTTCGATCCCGGCACCTTGGTATTGAGAACAAGCGAAAAGCCGACCGAGGAACAGATCCAACTGCGGGATCGGTGGATCGGAAAGTGATGGCCGATCGCGCGGGCGGGATTTCCTTTGCACCGCATGTTCCGGTCCCCGCTTTTCATCGCGCTGCTGCTGTATGTATTGCTCGCCGCTGCGCTTTTCCCCTTCCTGAAGTGGCATGTCGATAATCCGGATACGTTCCAGTACCTGACGATCGCGCATCGCTACGCAGATGGGAGTTTCCTGAACATCGTGAACGCCCATTGGAGCCCGCTGATCATCTGGATGCTGGTGATCCCGATCAAGCTTTTCAGCAATGGGATCATCGCCTTCAAGTGTGTTCAATTGGTGATCGGCGGTGCCACCCTTATTGTTTGGAATGGTTTGTTGCGGCCCCTTCGATCTCCGTTGCGGCCGATCCTTCTTTTCGCCGCCATCCCTTTCATGCTATCGCATGCATTGCTATTCCTTACCGCCGATCTGCTGTTCATCAGTTTTGGGTTGGTGATCCTCGCTCTTTCCATACGGGGCGGGATCTTCGGATCGCGCCGCACCGCGATCCTTTTCGGGATCATAGGTGGGCTCTGGTATTTCTCCAAGGCATTCGCATTCCCGCTCTTCATCGCCTTTCTACTCTTTCTCGCCTTCATTGAAAGTGATCGAAGGAAATGGGGAAATGTTCTCGCCGCCTTGTTCGCTTTTTTGCTGACCACGGCACCATGGGTCATTGCCATGAGCCTCAAATACGGTTATCCTACGATCAGTGAAGCAGCGCGCTTCAACCAGACCGTTGAGGTGGCGCCAATGCCCGGTGAAATGAAACTTCTACCGTTGCTGAAGGATGGGCCGCACGAACCGCCACCCGGTGCGATCTCACCCTGGGAGGCTCCGGGAGATGTGATAAAGTTGACTCCGCTCCATCCCTGGACAGATCCGCATCGGTACCTTGAACTGGTCAAGCGGAATCTCGCATCGATCTATTACTACGATGTTCAAAGGCAGCTGGGCACACCATTTCTTATTGTGCTCTTCATGACCATCCTGCTTCGAGGTCCGAAACATCTGCTGCGCGACCGTATCCTGGTGCTTCCATTATTCCTGTTGGTCGCATTGAATATTGGTTACACGGCCATTCTCGTGCAGGACCGCTACATCTGGATCAACACGTTCCTCATGCTTTTCATGGTCGGGTGGTGTCTGCAATTGTTGCTTCCGGATCGGAAATTCATCGGCGGCATGCTCACGCTGGTGATCTGCCTATTTGCCATCAAGCGGCCGGTGAAGGAACTGCTCTTTACGAGGGATGAGGATGTCGCGGCAGGTGATCTGATCGGTGCGCTGATGGATCCGATCGGAACATTACGTTCATCCTATCGGATCGATCATGACAGGAAGCAGGCGATCGAGGAACTACGGCCCATGCGCTTGAATGGAGCGCTGGCTTCACTACGCAGTGACGATACGCAACGTGATCAATATGCAAGCTGCCTCCACATCGCCTACGAACTGGGGCTCACCTACCATGGGGAGATATTGCCTGATATTCCGAAAGAAGAACAATTGCACCAGATCAGGGATCATCGGATCCGCTATTTCGCGGTATGGAAAGGCATGGAATGGGATCACGGAACGCTCATCCTCGATCGGAGATCACCAGACCTCAGGATCTTTAAGTTCGATCGCGGACTTTCTGATCGATAGCCGTTGCGTATTTGGCGTGTCGCTTCGCAAAGCCTCATGGTCAGGCCAGGAGCTCGTCCTGAGCGAAGTTGAAGGGCTGCAACTCCTCGCACGGCCATCCCGCCGTACTGCGGGAGCGCCGTACTGCGGGGTTTCCGCTGCTATCCTTCACGCACAGCTGATCACAAGGCACGCTTCTTCCTGAAGAACGCGATCATCAGATCGGAACATTCCGCCTCGAGTATACCACCGATCACCTGAGTCTTCGGATGCAATAACCGGTTGCCGAACCGGCGGTAGCCGGCCTTTTCATCGAACGCACCGAACACGATCTTGCCGATCTGCGACCAGGCCAGCGCACCCGCGCACATCACGCATGGTTCAACAGTTACATACAATGTACAATCGCGCAGGTATTTGCCACCGATATTCTCCGCTGCGGCGGTGATCGCCTGGATCTCGGCATGTGCCGTTACGTCGTTCAGCCTTTCGGTAAGATTATGGCCTTTGCCCACGATCCGATCGCCGCATGCGATCACCGCGCCCACCGGGATCTCATCCACCTTGAAGGCCTGTTCCGCTTCGCGGATCGCCTGGCGCATGAAGAACTCATCATCGTACACCTTGATCATTCCAACATGATCTTGCGATGCGAAACGAAACCGCGCCGATCGGTAGATCTGAGCGTGTACTGGCCTGCGGAAAGTCCGGCCACGGAAAGTGTGATCACTTTTTCCTTGACCGTCACTCGTTCCACGATCCGGCCAAGTCCGTCCAGCAATTCAACGTTGCCGTTACGATCACCCGCATCGATATGGATCACATCTCGCGCCGGTGAAGGCCAGACCAGCAGCTCGGATTCATTGTCATTCTCCGCGATCCCCACCTGTATCTGCGGCACGCAATCAAGGTGATGCGGCATGTGATCGCCATCATCGATCACCATGTTCTCATCGGCCGGTGAACCGAGCGTCCACGCGAAATAGAAGAGCATCATCTCGTTCGTGGTGGCTTCGCCGAGGTAGATCCAGCCGGGCGGGGAGTTCGGGTTGAACGGATTGTTCACAGTATTGTCGTACGTGGCTTCGCCATGCAACATGGTGCCTGTTGGAAGATGGATCGGGTTGCGGAACTGGTAATGGCCCTGCCAGCGGAAATCCCAGTTCGGTATATCGATCAGCGGAATGGTATCGCCGGAAGGCAGCACTGCATACGCCCGCATGGAAGTACACACCAGATGCGCATGTGGGGCGATGGAAACGATCGTGGAAGGGAACGGCACCTCGAATTGCGAATGGAAGCTCTTCACTTCATTCGGGGGAATGATCAACGGCCCGTTGGTGAGCGTCCAGGTATGCTCCAGCACCGCATCGATCGCGAGGTTGCGCAGGAAAGGTGCATCGCTCATCTGCAGGTTCAATTTCGTGGCATCCACTTCCGATGAACTGGTGGCCGGGTAATGCACCTGGATCACGATATCCGCGTTCGCGAAGAGTTTGATGCCCATGCCTTGGGGCGTGTAGAACGCCTGTTCACCGGGCACCCACGCGCCGATGAGCTTTGCATCGTTCACCCCGATCCCGCCGAAACTGGTGTAGCCGGGAAGAATGTCCTGATCGTCCAGTTGGCGCGCTTCACCGGTGGTGTCCTGGAAAACGAGCACATGGTGCACCATGGAGGTATTGCCGGGCACCACTTCCATTCCCGTGATATACCGATCGGTGGGATTGTCCACTTCGAGAACGAAACAACGGTACAGATCGGCGCTTGAGGCGGGGATCACGAATTCCTCCATCGTTGCGGTGATGTCAGGATCGGTGATCTGTTCGTTGCTATTGAAGACCGGTGGGGGTGGCGTGTTCGCGGGATCGCCTTCCGGAGCACCGCCCTGCACCCAGGCGGAGATCAGGTCTATTTCATCCTGCGAGAGCGTGCGTGCATGTGCGAGCGCATTGTAACTCTGATCCGGCGGCCATGGCGGCATGAAACGGCTGCTCGTCGCCGCCTGCATCTCATTCCGCCAGTAGTAAGCATCCGCATAGGTGATCAGATCGAAATGCCCGGGGCCTTCCGGACGGTGGCAGGGCGTGCAATGGCTGTTCACGATGCACGCGATATCGTCGCTCCACGTGGGTGTCTGGGCCTGGGCGAACGATGCGCCATAAAAGGCGATCGATACGAATAGCGATCGCAGAAAAGGATCTCGCTTCATCGATGTAACGCACCGGCCGAAAGTGCCGGGGCAGCCTGAAAGGTAGAAAGAAGCAGGCGATCAGGCGAGCACAACGGCTTCCGTTCTGGAAAGCTCACGCATGCCAATGTTCTCGAGCACGCCATCGATCCCGGGCTTGATATCCTTCACGTTCAACTGGATCGTGCGTTTGCCCTGCCATTCGTTCTCTTCCACGCAATACAGTATGCTGAACGGTTCGCCGCTTCGCACAAGATCATAATGGTGCGCGAGCCTGAAGCCGATCGCGTCGAACTGCAGGCGCGGCTCACCAGGTTGCGCGAGGCACATCTTGAGATGATCGGTGCCCACCAGCCGCGCACTTCCGCGATCCACCACACCACGCGTAACGAACAGGGGCCGCATGTTGCCGGGACCGTAAGGCGCCATGTACTTCAACACCTTGAACAGCGGAGTGGTAAGATCGGCGAATCGCACTTCAAGGTCCACTTCATCTTCGGGAACACGCAGGTGCGGCCGCAGCGTTGAGCGAACGACCTCCTCGAATCGCTCACGGAATACCGTAACGTTCGCAAGCGGCATGGTAAGCCCGGCAGCGTACATATGTCCGCCGAATTGATCGAGCAGGTCCGAGCAGCTGTTGATCGCTTCGTAGATGTCGAAGCCCTTCACACTTCTGGCAGATCCCACGGCCTGGCCATTGCTTTCGGTGAGGATCACGGTGGGGCGGTGGTACTTCTCGATCAGGCGTGAAGCCACGATGCCGATCACACCCTTGTGCCAGGAGGCATGGAAGAGCACCGTGCTCCAGGAATCCTGGAATTCAGATCCGGCGATCTGCTCCATCGCCTGTTGCGTGATGTCCTTGTCGAGTTCCTGGCGGTGTGTATTGTTCAGATCGAGGCGCAGGCCGGTCTGTTCAGCCTGCTTCTGGTCATGGGCAAGCAGAAGTTCAACGGCCTGGCGGCCATGTTCCACGCGGCCGGCGGCGTTGATCCGTGGGCCGATCAGGAAGACAAGATCGCTCACGCAAAGCTTCTTCTTCACGTTGGCCATGCCCATCATCACCTTCAATCCCGGGCGCGGATCGATGTTCAACTGCTGCAGGCCGAAGTAGGAGAGCACCCGGTTCTCACCGGTCACCGGAACGATGTCGCATGCGGTGCTCACCGCAACGAGATCCAGCAATGGCCAAAGTTCCTGGAAAGGGATCCCGTTGCGTTGGGCGAAACCCTGCATCAGTTTGAAACCGATCCCGCAGCCACTGAGCTCCTTGTACGGATAGTTGCAATCGTCGCGCTTCGGGTCGAGCACGGCCACGGCTGCGGGGAGCTGGTCGCCGGGCCGGTGATGGTCGCAGATGATGAGATCGATGCCTTTCGCAGTGGCGTATTCCACCTTGTCCAGTGCTTTGATCCCGCAATCAAGCGCGATGATCAGCGTAACGCCATCGGTCGCTGCATGATCGATCCCGGCGAAAGAGATCCCGTATCCCTCAGCGTAGCGATCGGGTATGTAGAAACTGATGTTGCCGGTGAATTTCTTCAGGAACGCGTAGACCAGCGCGACGGCCGTGGTTCCATCCACGTCATAATCGCCATAGATCATGATGCGTTCATTGTCGCCGAGCGCCCGCTCGATCCGTTCCACGGCCTGTTGCATGCCAGCCATGAGGAACGGATCGTGAAGCTGGGAAAGCTCCGGCCTGAAGAACGTGGAAGCACTATCGCGATCGGTGATGCCGCGTTGTACGAGCAACCGTGCCGCCTCCAATGTGCAGCGTTCGTGCACAAGGGTCTCCGCGATCGCATCGTCCGCAGCATCCTTCAACCTCCACCTTCTCTCCATCACCTTGCTCATGGATCGAAGGTACTGTTCATGGGCCGTTCGATCCAAAAGATGTTTTTCACGATCGTTCCGCTCAGCATCGAAATGCATAATCCCGATCATGTTCCGAACGGTTTGATGGAGGTTATCCCGTGCGAGCGGAAGGTCATGGGTTGCGATCTACTTTTGATCATATCAAGTTCGGCACGATGAGAACCCATTCCTTTTCGGCTCTTTTTCTCGCTGTTGCATTCTGCATCACCTTGCCGGGTATCATCAGCGAAAAGCCATCGGAGCCTGCGTTGGTATTGAGGGAGAAAAATGATGATCCACTGGTGAAAGTGCCGGTAGGCGCTCCGTCGCGCACCTTCGAAGTGGGGGATTTCGATCGCGTCTCCATCTCCAGCATTCTGCAGGCTGTCGTTCGCACAGGCGACCGGCCTTCTGTCGCCCCTTACGGTCCGGCCGAACTTGTGGAACATTTGAATGTGGAACATTCCGATGATGCGATCTCGATCTCGCTGGATCTGCCCAATGGGAAGGAAATGAAGAAGCATGACGAGATCGTGCTGCTGATCACCACCCCGGCGCTGGAGGAAATGGACGCTTCGGGGATCACGAAGATCATGATCGAAGAAGTGCGTTCCGCGGAATTCGATCTTTCACTTTCCGGTATCTCGGAAGCTCAACTCGTGCGGATCACCTGCAACGAAATGGAGATCGATCTAAGCGGAACGGCGATCGCCACGATCGCTGGAGAGACCGGCGAATTGCAGGCCGATGTCTCGGGCGCTTCGCAATTGAATGCGTTGGGGTTGCAGGCACGCAAGGCTCCAGTGGAAGCAAGCGGTGCCTCTGCGATCGAACTGCAGGTGAAGGATGAGTTGTGCGCGGAAGCTTCGGGGGCGAGCAATGTGAAGTACACAGGTTCCCCGGCGAAGGTGGAGGTGAACAGCACCGGAATGGCGATGATCAACGTGCTTTCACATTGATCGGTTCGGGGGGTCGTTGACCCCAGACGTGGTCGATCAGCACACGTTGCAACTCCGGTGTGAGGTGGAGCGGGTCGCGCCAGAGCGCACGATCGGCGGGGAAAAGCCCGGGCACATCAAGATCGATGTATGGCGCGATGGATCGCATGCGCCGAACATATCGTTCGCGAAGGCCCAGCAGTCCGGCATCCCTGTACATCGCCTGCAGATCGGGATGCATCGGATATTCGAGCAGCACGAGTTCGATCCCTTTCCTCCTGCAATGTTCCGCGATGCGCCCGATCCGATCGAAGATCCGATCATCGATCGCGAAGCCATCGATGTTCTCCTTCTCCATGGCGATCACCCGTTCCCATTGATCGGGCGGCAATTCATCGTACTTCATCCCATCACCCTTCGCAAGGCTGTAAAGGTTCAGCGCAGCGGCTTCGATCACGCGGCGGTTGGTGAGGTACAGAAGCGGCCTGTCCGTGAGCACTGAAGGTTCCTGCACGATGTCCCAGTTCATGTCCGGACGCATGGTGCGGAAAGAGACCTGGAGGTACACCTTGCGCAGATCGCCCACGCTATCGGCATACTGGAACAGATCGAAAGTCGTGCGGTGATTGCCGCCCGGTACCCCGAAATTGTAATAGTCCTCACCGGCGATCTTTCGCAGGTGATCAAGATCGAAATAGGAGAGGCGCGAATCGCCGATGATCAAATTCTGTTGCGGATCGCGCTTGAACTCGAGCATCTTCCACATCACGTTGCTGAAGGACATGGTGCGTCCACTGTGATCGAGGTTCCTGCGCTTCAACCCATCGCTTATGATCAATTCCGAACCGAACATGGAATAGGGATCAACGATGGCCACGGTGCCGAGGATGAGCACGAACGGAAGAAGAAGTAGAAAGGCCTGGCGGAGGAAACGGCGCAGATCCATCAGAATTGGAAATAGATGAAATCCACCGTGCTGTAATATGCACCGAAGAAGATCATGGAACCGATGAAGCAGTAGTACACCGCCCAGCGCTGCCATGCGGGCCGCCGGGCAAGGATCCCGTTCACCCCACCGGGCAGGTTCTGGAGCGCATCCACCAGGATCAATACACCGATCGCACCGATCGCGAGCACCATTTCACTGTACATCGATCCGAGAAGTCCGGCGTACAACCGTGATGCCTCGGCGCCGAAGAGCACGGAAGCGTCCGTTCCCATTTCACGGAAGATCGTAAAGGCATCCTGTATGTTGTTCGCACGGAAGAACACCCAGCCGATGCACACCAGCACGAACGTGGTGATCATCTGGATCGCACCGAGCAGGACAGGTGAACGATCGAGCTTCAGGATCGAATTGATGCGTTGTTTCCGATCGGCGGTGATCGTGGCGAAGATGAGGTAGAAGCCGTGCAGTGCACCCCAGACCACGAAGGTCCAATTCGCACCATGCCAGATGCCACTGAGGAAAAAGGTGATGAACAGGTTGAAGTACCAGCGCCAGCGGATGGTGCGGTTGCCGCCCAGGGGTATGTACACGTAATCGCGGAACCAGGTGCTGAGGCTGATGTGCCAGCGGCGCCAGAACTCGGAGATGGATCTGCTGAAATAGGGGCTCCGGAAATTGCGCATCAGGTCCACGTCCATCACCCGTGCGGCACCGATCGCTATATCGCTGTAACCGCTGAAATCGCAATAGATCTGTATGGCGAACAGCAGGGTGGCGAGGATGTAGGCCGGCCCTTCGTGGGCGCCCACGGAATTGTACACATGGTCCACCATTGGCGCCACCCGATCGGCGATCATCACCTTCTTGAACATGCCCCAGGCCATCAGCTTGAGCCCGCTTATCACCCGTGGCCGATCGAAGACTGCTTTGAGCTTGAACTGTGCGATCAGGTTGGGTGCCCTTTCGATCGGCCCGGCCACCAACTGCGGGAAGTAGCTCACGAAAAGCATGTAGATGTTGATGTTGCGTTCCGGCTTCGCATGGCCCCAATACACATCGATCGAGTAGCTCATGGTCTGGAACGTATAGAAGCTGATGCCTACCGGTAGCAGCACATCGATCATCGGCAACGGATAATCTCCCCAAGGCTCCACCAGCGAACGAAGGTTCTCGTTCACGAAGCTGAAGTACTTGAAGAAGAAGAGCAGCCCCAGGTTCGAGATGAGGCTGATGATCAGGAACGGTCTTCGATCGCGTATATCGGGCCGCTCCCCCATCTTGAGCGCCGCCCAATAATCGACCAGTGAAGAGAAAATGAGCAGCAGCACATATTCCGGCCGCCAGCACATGTAGAAATAAATGCTGGCCGCCAACAACAACAAGTGGCGATGTGCCAGCCTGCGCAATGCGAAGAAGGCGGTGATCACCACCACGAAGAATACCAGGAACTGAATGGAATTGAACGCCATCTATTTCCTGTGGATCGATCGGTCCCGTAGGTGGTGGATCCGATCCCATGGCCTGATGAAGAACGAACCGCCGATCGGATCCGTCGGCAAGTTATCGGGAATTACGAATTCGATATCACGCCCGATCGCTTTTTCGTTGGATGCCCACCATATCCTCGAGTTTGCACAGGGACCCGGCCACTACCGCATATCCGGTAATGGCAGCGGCCTTCAACTTGTTGCCATCCTTGCGGAAGCCCCAGACGTCCCGCAGGAAATCAGGAAAATTCTCCGCGTTCATCAGATCGTACGCCACGGACATGGATACGGTAAGTGATTTCGCCGTATGCCATAGCCCGAACGGCACGTAGAGCGATTCGCCGGCGCTTATGGTGAACCGGTACGGGGTCACTTCGCGGAACAGGGGGAACCGATCATAGTCGGGGTTCTCTGGATCGTTCACCAGCGACTTCCAGGGATCCTTCGGATCGGGATACATCAAGTGCGACTGTTCGCGGGGGTACACGGTGAATTCCTTATCGCCATACAATTGGTTGATCCAGGCGCTGAGGTGATAATAATCGATATGGATGAAAGGGAATTTCCCACCAGGGCCGCCGATGAAGAGTTCGGTGACATTACCCCAATTGCCGATGCTGAACCAGCGGCTTTCGAGCCAGTTCGGCCGGGCATATCCAAGGTCCAGCGGATCCATATGGCCCGCCAGTTCCGGGAGTTGCGTACGGATGTGATACTTGCACGGGTAGGGCACAGGGCGGCTGGTATCCTTTCCTTCCACCAGATCGAGGATCTCGTTCATGCTATAGGTCACACCATCCACTTCGGTCTTCCGATCACCGAAATTCTTGCGGAAGAATTCCGGGGTGAAGGTGCCGTACGCCTTCCATTTTCTGCTGGCGTCCTTAAAAACCAGCGGAATGCCTTTTTTCCAGAATTCATTATAGAAATCCTTCTGGGTGATCTCCCCTGCGGAAACGCGTTGGATCTCCATGAACAATGGTTGGTTATCAACAAAGATGCGAAAGGATCGGGAGATCCCTACTCCGATCGCGATGGATCGTTAGGGATCTTTTTCCGGTCCGGTTCGTTCAGGCCAAGACTTTCCTCCACGGCCTCCTTCCCAACATGAACGATCACGGACTTCTTTTTGCTGAACATCTTGTAGAGCACGGGGAAGAACGTGACCACACCGATGCCCAGGATGATCTTCTCGAAGTTGTTCTTCACCCACTCGTTCTCGCCAAGGTAGAAGCCCGTAAGTATCATGCTGGTGACCCAGAAGATCGATCCCACAACGTTGTACAGGAAGTATTTCGTCCGATCCATATGCACGACCCCGGCCACGATGGGCGCGAAGGTGCGGATGATCGGGAAGAACCGCGCCATGATGATCGCACGGCCGCCATGCTGATCATAGAACTCCTTCGCCTGCAATACGTATTTCCGCTTGAAGAGAAGTGAATCCTTGCGCACCAGCAGCCGTGGCCCGGTCTTTCTACCGAAATAATAACCCAGGTGGTTGCCAAGGATGCCCGCGATCGTGATCAGCGTGATCCAATAGATGAGGTTGACAGCATCCACATCGGTGGGTGTTGCTGAATTTGCGATGATCACACCGGAGATGAAGAGGAGCGAATCCCCTGGCAGGAAGAAACCCACGAACAGCCCGGTCTCTGCGAAGATGATCAGGGCCACGATGTACAGGCCACCATAGATGGTGACCAGCGCGGCCAGCTTCTCGGCATTGGTCAAGTATTGAAAAACTTCGATGATCTCCTGCACCGCGCCCTGGTTCCGGTACAAATTTACGGAGGCTCCACCCCGGCCGATGGCGGTTGGTGCGGGATCGGTGGCACTATCGTGATCGAGATCCCGATCGTGGCGTGGCGATGATCTTGAAATGGTAGCGCAGGTTCCACTATATTGCGTGCATGTTCCGACCGAGGCATCTATTGGTGGTCCTGTGCATCGCCTTCGCAGGTATGCACTTCAGTGCCAAGGCAAGTCACATCATTGGCGGTGAATTGTACTATGTGTACCTCGGTGGCGATCAGTATGAAGTAACGCTTACACTTTACCGCGAGTGTTCTGCGTCCACCGATTTCGATCTCACTGGAAGGTTAACGGTCTTTGATGCGAACGGTATTCCCATCGATCTTTACGAGATACCGTATACCGGGCGGATCCCGATCCCAGTGGAATTGGATAGTCCCTGCCTTACGCTACCGCCCGAAGTTTGTATAGAAATGACGTCGTACACCACGATCATGGATCTGCCAGCGATCGGCGGTGGTTATCATATCTCCTTCCAGCGGTGCTGCAGGCAGCCCAATGCCGTGAACATCATGAATCCCACGGATATCGGTATCACGGTTACCATCCAGATCCCCGATCAGGAGTTCGCTGCCAACAGTTCCGCCCGTTTCAATGCATTGCCGCCTGTGGGTCTTTGCTTGAACGAGGACATGACCTTCGATCATTCCGCCACGGATCCGGATGGAGATAGCCTGGTGTATTCCTTGACTACGCCATATATCGGCGGTTCGCTGGGGAACGCGTATCCCTTCCAATCGGATCCGCCGCCTTATGTACCCGTTCCTTGGGAGACGGATTATTCCGAAAGCTACCAGATGGATTCTTCGCCTCCGCTCTCGATCGATCCGGTCACCGGGTTGCTCACAGTGCATCCCACACTTGTCGGGAATTATGTGATCGGCGTAAGCGTGAAGGAATACAGGAATGGCCAGCTGCTTCTGGAATCGATCCGTGATTTCCTCTTCTCGGTGGTTCCCTGCGATGCAACGGTGGAAGCAGCCATCGCGCCGCAAACGCAATTCTGCACCGGCCAGCTCACCATTCCTTTCCAGAACAACAGCATCGGTGGCCAGGAATTGATCTGGGATTTTGGGATCCCTGATCTCACAAGCGATGTTTCCACTGAAGAACAACCCATCTTCACTTATCCGGACTATGGCACCTACACGATCTCCCTGATCGTGAATCCCGGCGCGGTGTGCGCCGATACGGCGGTTGTCACGTATGCACTCTACCCCACGCCCACACCTTATTTCGATCTGCCCGACACCATGTGCGGACCATTGGAGACGGTGCTTACAGCGGAAGGAATGACGATCCCGAATTCCACGGTGGCGTGGTACCTGGGTTGGGGCGATCCATCTTTCGCGAGCACGCCACAGGTGGAAGTGACCTTCCCCACGCTCGGTGTGCAACCGGTAACACTTACCATCACGGAATATGGTTGCACCGGTTTCTACGATGGATCGATCACCGCGCATCCGCAGCCCGATGTGTACTTCTGGCCCGATCTTCCATCGCCACAACCTGTAGGGGCCAGCATTGTCTTCACCGACGGATCGAACGGTAATGGTGCGCCCATAACGGAATACGTGTGGATGCTTGATGGGAACATTGTACAACCTAACGGTAGCAGCCTGCTTTGGGAGGATGCACTTCCCGGCACCCATACGATCTCCCTTCAGGTCACAACGGCCGCCGGTTGTACGGATACATATGCGATCACCTTCATGATCCTGCCGGAGGAGATCATCATACCGAACGTGTTCACGCCGAACAACGATGGGGAGAACGATCTGTTCGTATTGGAGAACGTTCAGTATTACGAGAACGAACTTTCCATCTTCAACCGCTGGGGGAATCGCGTATTCGATACGGCCAACTACCGCAACAATTGGGGTGGGCTGGATCTGCCCGATGGCACGTACTACTACGAGTTGAAATTGAAGGACGGCCGCAACTTCACAGGCCACGTGACCATCCTGCGCTGACGATTCAACCGAGTTGCTCCATCAGATCCGCGTGATGGATCTCCAGGTGCGAGGCGGTATGCACACACGCGCCGTTGCGGATCAACAACACCTGTGGCGATGCGTGTTCAACGCCATAGCGTGCTTCAATTGCATCGGATAGAGGTCTGTGGCGAAGCAGATCGAGAAAATAGACGGGTAGGTCGTTGTCCAACTGGCCCGGCCAGTCACGTTCAAGCC